>DATHTS010000156.1:0-2219 GCA_035462935.1 Pyrinomonadaceae bacterium | reverse complement strand
GATTTTGCTTGACGGAGTTGACGTGCGCGATTGGAATTTGGAAGATTTGCGCGAGAACTTCGCGGTCGTTTTACAGGACGTTTTTCTTTTTTCCGGCTCGATTGCAGACAACATCAGGCTTGGAAATAAAGAAATAACGGAAGAAAAAATCAGTTGGTCGGCGCGTGAAGTTCACGCCGACGAGTTTGTTCAAAAGCTGGATAACAACTATCAATCGCTCGTAAAAGAGCGCGGCGCGGGTCTTTCGGTCGGGCAGAAACAGTTGATTTCGTTTGCGCGGGCGCTGGCATTTGATCCGACGATTTTGATTTTGGATGAAGCGACGAGTTCTATTGACACGGAAACCGAACAGCTTATTCAGCAGGCGGTTGACCGCGTGATGCAGGAGAGAACTTCGCTGGTTATAGCTCACCGGCTTTCGACGATTCAAAAATGCGATAAAATCTTGGTTTTTCATCACGGCGAGCTGCGCGAAAGCGGAACGCATAATGAACTGCTCGCACTGCGCGGGCTTTACTGGCGGCTTTATCAATTGCAGTATTCGGATGAAAAAAGTCGTGAGGAGATAAATTTAGGCGCTGTAAATCAGCCGTTTAACGCGACTTGAATTTCCAAAAAATAAACTTTGCAAAAACGGTGAAAAACATTTATAATACAAACTCCTTTTAACTGAAAACGTTCTAAATTTACAAATTAATTTTGTAGGATACTTTATGGAGTTTTGTCATGTCGCCTGAAGTTTCACCAGCCGAAGAAATCCTTTTAGCCGATTGCGAAGATGTAATGGACGAAATTTTCGCCCGCTGTTCCGAGAACGCTCCGAATTTCGGCGTTTCGGCAGACATTTTCAAAAATTCCCTTCGTAAAACCGCCCGCAAATTCCTTTTTGCTTACAGCAATGAACTGCCTTCGCTTGAAGAAACCAGAGAATTTTTTAATTCGATTCTGCATGATGATTTATTTCTGGCATTAGCCTGCGCCAGCGGCAGCGAGCGAGCGTGGTGGGAATTTGACCAGCAGCATCGCGCATATCTGGAACGAGTGGCGAGGCATTTGGCAAGCACGGAAATTGACGCGCAGGAAGTTATTGATACGGTTTATGTCGAGCTTTATGGCACTCGCGTGGTTGACGGCGAGCGGGTTTCAAAATTCGCTTCCTACAGCGGACGCGGTTCTCTGCGCGGTTGGCTGCGGACGGTAATCTGGCATTCTCTGGTTGATTTGCACCGCGCCAGTCACGACGAAGTTTCGCTGGATGAAATGACCGAAACGGTCGGCGAGGGAATGGCTCACGCCAATTTTATGGAAACGCAATTCGGCGGCGAATCTCAGATGCTTGACCAAATCACCCGCGAACGCTATCGAAAAGCGACGCTCGGGGCAATCGAAAACGCCTTCGCAAATCTCGATAATCACGAAAAACTTCTTCTGCTTTATTATCACGTCGAAAATTTAAAATTGAGAGAAATAGCGCGAATGGTTGAATCGCCGACTTCCCCGCTTCGGGATTGGTTTCAGCGCAAATCCGCCGCCCGCGAAAGAAATCCCGCCAGCCGCATCCACGAATCCACGATTATGCGCTGGCTGGAAAAAACTTATTCGAAAGTTTTAGCTGTTTTCAATGAGCGGCTAACAAAAGATCACGCTTTTAAAACGGAAGAGATTCAAATATGTATGGAGCTTGCCACGCAAGACCTCGCCAGCCCGAACATTTACCGCAATTTGATGACAACTTAGCTTTCTCCTTGCGCATCAGAAAAAGTTTCCGTCCCCCAAACAATTAAGGCAAATTTAACAGACGCTTGTCGTCTGTAAATCGGGAGGCTGGAATGGCAATGGAAAATGATGGGAAAATAAATCCTTCGGAACTGAAAATACAAGGCTTGCTTGACCGTTATCTGCGGTTTCAATCTAAAACAGATGGATTTGAAGGACGAGCGCATTTGGATGAAGATTCGCTGACGGCTTTTGTCGAAGGCAGTTTAAGCGAGCGTGAAGCGCAGCCGATGATCGCGCACTTGGTTGATTGTTCCTTCTGCCGCCACGTAACGGCTGAATTGGTGAAACTCGATTTGGCTTTTGCCGAAGAAATCCAACCCATCGCCGCTGCCGAAAGCCAGCCAACCAGGGTTTCTGAGGTATTGGGCGGTATTTTATCAAGGCTTTTCGGAACAAATGACGGCGCGGTTTTCGCCCATCACGAAGAAGAGGAAGAATCC
>DATHTS010000155.1:0-3688 GCA_035462935.1 Pyrinomonadaceae bacterium | reverse complement strand
AAAAAACTCTCAGCCAATTAAATCTTTTCTCATTTAAAAGAAGCTGCAAAAACGAACCGCTCGATACCCGACCATTTTCCCGCTCATAAATTTCCCTTTCATAATCAACTAAATTTTTATGCAGCCGCAGCAGTTCCAGCCTAGCGGTTCGAAGCAATTCGATTCTCTTTCCGTAGTCTTTTTCCATAACGAAATTCTATTGTATTTCCCGAAAAAATTAAATTCGAGTATGATAATTAGATAGTTAATTAAAATTAGTTAGATTATTTATGATTAGTATTGAAAGAAAATTTAATTAGCCGGTTAATTAATATGAATTTTGAAACAAATATAAATTACAAATTCTCTCAAATTACAAATGATTTCTGGCTTAAACTTGAAAAGTCAATGAACGAAATCGGGCTGCACGGCGGGCAGATTTTTATTCTTATATCTTTATGGAGTGAAGATGGACAAAGCCAGATTGATTTATCAAAAAAATTAAAATCAACTCCCCCGACTATTCATAAAATGATAAAAAGTTTGCGGAAAAATAATTTCATCAATGTTAAGCGTGATAAAAAGGATGCGCGAATTGTCAGGGTTTTTCTTACCGCTAAGGGGAATGATATTCGCGCGCAAGTCGAAGACCAATGGATAAAATTAGAAAGCGAGTTTTTCTCCCCGCTCACCGAAACCGAAAAACTCATTTTGCTCCAAATTTCCGAAAAACTAGGAGAAAATTTAACCGGGAAAGTTGAAACACAGGATACACCACAATAAACTCGAATCTCTATGAGTATTGCTATTGAAGCTAAGAATTTAACTAAAATTTACGGGAAATTTCGCGCCGTTGATCGAATCAACTTTGCTGTTAATAACGGCGAAACTTTCGGTATTTTGGGGGAAAACGGCGCGGGCAAATCTACTACGATGCGGATGATTGCTTGTCGCTCGCCGATTTCCGGCGGTGATTTGTTAGTCGAAAACCTCAATGTCAAAAAAGACGAGCGAAGGATACGCTCCATTTTAGGAATTGTCCCTCAGGAGAACAATCTCGACCCGGATTTAAATGTCTGGGAAAACCTGCTTGTTTATTCCAGATACTTTCGAATTCCGAAAAAGGAAGCAATGGAAAGAACCGATGAATTGTTAGATTTTATCAGACTCACTGAAAAAGCGAGCGCAAAAGTGGAGGCTCTTTCCGGCGGGATGAAGCGGCGTTTAATAATTGCCCGCGCTTTGCTCCATCGTCCGAAAATTCTTCTTCTCGACGAACCGACGACCGGGCTTGATCCGAATGTTCGGCAGGAGATTTGGGAGAAACTCGAAGAGCTTCGCCGCACACAGAATTTGACCATCGTTCTTTCCACGCATTATATGGATGAAGCGGAAAAACTCTGCCAGCGTTTGATAATTATGGCTTATGGAAAAATTGTCGCCGAAGGCGCTCCTAAAGAGCTTATACAAAAGCAGGTTAAAAATTATGTCCTTGAAATCCGCGAAGCTGAACCACTTTCTCTTTTCGAAACAAACAATGGCATTTTATCCGTTAAACGCGGCTCGGCACATTTGTATTTTGCCGAACAAGCCGAAGATTTAACTTTTCTGATGCACAACTACGGCACGCGACCGATGTTTCTGCGACCTACAAATTTAGAAGATTTGTTTTTGCAGCTGACTGAAAAAAATTCCTTAAATTCAACAAAATAAAAACTTCCCTTTTCAATAAGCTGCAGACTTAATTTTGCCTTAAATCAAAAGGGTTTTATTATATTAGGTAAAGTTTATTATTGGAGGTCGAAAAAGGTGAGAATTTTACTTGCAACCGACGGAACTGTTCATAGCCAGGCGGCTTTAGATGCATTAACAACTTTTAATTTAACTACCGGCGACGAAGTAAAAATCGTTTCGGTCGTGGATATGGCTGTGCCTTTAACCGTTGATATGTATGGCGGTTATGTCCCCGCGACGGCGGAAATCGAAAGAGCCGCGCGGGAAAATGCCCAGCGAATTCTGGAAGAATCGAGCCGGGAAATAAAAGACAAGTTAACCGACCGGAATGTTTCGGTCTCAACTGAAGCGCTTTTCGGTTCGCCGGAGAGCAGGATTGTCGAAACCGCCGAAGAGATGCACGCCGATTTAATCGTTGTCGGCTCGCACGGATATAATCGCTGGGAAAGGCTTCTTCTCGGATCGGTTTCCGATTCGGTTGTGCACCACGCGCCTTGCTCGGTTTTGGTCGTCAGAACTCCGAAGAAATAAATTTATGAATATTGCTTTTAAGGAATACGGTTCGGGAAACGCTGTAATTTTGCTTCACGCTTTTCCGCTATCGAGAAAAATGTGGCAGCCGCAAATCGAGGCTTTAACGGCGGCAAATTTTCGCGTAATCACGCCGGATTTACGCGGTTTTGGCGATAACGACAGCTTTGCCGACATAAATACAATGGAAGATATGGCGCGGGATATTGCCGAATTGACCGACACCTTGAAAATCGAGAAGGCAATTTTCGGTGGGCTTTCGATGGGCGGTTACATTTTGTTTAATTTCTTTCGTTTGTTTCCCGAAAAAATCGCGGCGCTGGTTTTTGCCGATACAAATTCCGCCGCCGATACGGAACAAAAACGCGAAGGACGATTTGATTTGATTGAAAATATCGAGCAAAACGGGGCGCAGGCTCTAATTGATGAAATGCTGCCGAATTTAGTAAGTAATTATACGAAAAATAATAATCAGGAATTACTTTCCGAGATTGAAAAAATGTTTCGTGAAGTTAATCCAAAGGCGGCAATCGCCGCGCTCCGAGGAATGGCTGAACGTCAGGATCATTCGGATTGTTTATCCGAGATTTCCCTGCCGACTTTATTGATTTTCGGCGAAGACGACAAAGTTACAAATTTGGAAATCGCCCGCGAAATGGATCAAAAAATTCCGAATTCAAAACTCGAAATTATCAAAAACGCGGGACATTATTCAAATCTCGAACAGCCGGAAAGTTTTAATTCGGTTCTTGTTGATTTTTGCCAGACCATTGAATTTTAAAATTAATGCCCGAATCCAATGAAATTATAACGATAAATTCCCGGAAATTTGACGGCGCAATTCACCGGAAATGGAAGGCGGAATTGATCGGGCGAAAAGATTCCCTTTTGGAATTAGTCGGAGTTTTTGAATTTGAAGTAAATCATCCACATTTAGGCTTTATCAGACGCGGAACGATTTCTTACGAATTTTATTGGCTTGACCGCTGGTATAACGTTTTCCGCTTTCACGAGCCTGACGGCGAATTAAGAAATTTTTACTGCAACTTGAATATGCCGCCGACGTTTAATAACGCTGTGCTGGATTATATTGATTTGGAAATTGACGTCCTGATTTGGAAAAATTTCAGTTTTGAAATTCTCGATCTGGACGAATTCGAGGAAAAAGCAGCCAAATTCAAATTTCCGGCGGATTTGAAAATAAAAACGGAAATAAGTCTTGATGAATTGCTCAAAATGATTAAAATTAGACAGTTTCCCTTTGATTTCAAATAAAATTAAATTGGTTTCGGCAAACAAAATTTCAGCGAGGATAAACGAATATGAAATGGATGATTCTTTTCGCAGTATTTTTTATAAATATTTCGGTCATTTCTGCCCAGACAAACGAGATAAATCCGATTGAGAATATTTCAAACGAGATAACAAAAATCTCCCAATCGGT
>DATHTS010000154.1:0-3753 GCA_035462935.1 Pyrinomonadaceae bacterium | reverse complement strand
CACGTAAGCCGCGCCCGATTTTAAGATGCCGAGAATTCCGACAGCCATATCTTCCGAACGATCAACGCAAATCGGAATAAGCGTTTCAGGTTTCGCTCCGCGTGAACGCAGATGCCACGCCAGTTGATTGGCGCGGGCATTTAGCTCTGCATATGTCAAATGCTTTCCGTTGCAAATTATGGCAATATGGTCTGGCTGAACGACTGCCTGCCGTTCAAAAAATTGATGAAAACATTTATCCTGCGAATGATTTGAATTTAATTTTGCTTCAAAATCGAAGCGGGTTTCAAAAAGCGACATAATTTTTCCATTGGAATATCATCAAGACGCGGACGAAAGAGCTCGTCAAGACGAATATTCTTTTTCCTAACCAGCCAGAAAAGGGCGACCGCAAACATTACGCTGTAACCGAGCAGCGATGAAAGCGCCGCTCCGACGATTCCGTATCGCGGGAGCCAATATAGAAGCGCCAAAACCGTTACGACAGCGGACGAAAGGCGGGAAACCGTGCTCAAACCCGGATAGCCGAAGCCGTTTAGCCCGCTGATAATAATTGCCCCGGCGCTCCAGATCATCGAAGCGACGAGCAACAGCCGGAGTGTTCCGCTGGCGGCTAAAAATTCCTCTCCGAAAACGTACTCAAGAATCAGCGGCTCGCCGATCCATAACGGAATGAGAATCAACAGATAAACGTAAATCATCTGCCTGAAGCTTCTCATCAGCAGTTCCAACGAATCTTTCCTTTCTTTTGAAGCCGCCACTTCCGGCATCAAAACTTCGCTGACCGACGATGCCAGCACGGTTGTAATCTCGGAAAGTCGAACGCAAATAACATAAAGCCCCATTTCAACGCTGGTTGCCATTCCGCCCAGCATCATTTGATCCAAGCGTAAAGTCGTAAACGATGTGACAACTCCGACGTGATATTTCAACCCGTAACCGATTGTCTTTTTCCATTCCGTCCAACTCGGACTCCAGCGCGGTCGCAGCACATAAAGAACGCACAAACCGACTGTAAAAGTGTTTGCCAGTTGGGCTACAATCATCGTGAGAGCGGCGGAATAAACCGTCAGATATTCAAAAAACCAGAGTATTAAATACGCGGCGGACTGAATACCGAAAAAGAGTATCCGCGAGAGTGCCGCCCATTTAAATTGACGCGAGCCTTCGAGCATTCCCGCCATCAAATCATATACGAGAGCAAACGGAATATTTATCAGGTAAAGTCTGACCAGCCACATCACAGCTTCGCTCCGCTCGCCGACCAATGACGGCACTATAAACTCTGCTGCCGCATAAGCCAGAACACCCATTACGACCGCGAAAATTACCGCGTTGGAAAAAAGCGGGGAAATGCTTTCGGGTTCTTTCGCAACCCAAAACCGATGCGCCTGTGGCAATCCCAGCCCGACGATTAAAGCGACGATGTTCGGATAAAGCACAACTATCGCCAGCTCGCCGCGCCCTTCAGGTCCGAGCGCCCAAGCCGTCAAAAGGCTGGTCAACACTCCTGAAAGAAGCGTGAAGAAATTTGCCAAAAAAATGATGGTGATGTTTTTCTTCATCGGAAAGCGGTCAGCTTAAACCGGGAATATTAAAAATTTCGGTTTCTCGAATATCCGATCTGGAATCAACGGTTATTCAAGGTAAATAAAAGTCTTAATAGTTTGGTGTATCCAAAAACAATCAAACTATTGTTTTACTTGGAAATAAGGCTTTCCGCATTTTCTTTGGCAGAAATTGGCAATAATGATTAAAAATAAAAAATCGGGCTTAAAGTCAGCAAACTATTGCTGACTTTAAGCCCGTGAATTTCTTTAGATTGATCTGTGAGTTAACTGAAGGTTGTGCAAATTAGAAAGCGGGGGCAGAGCCGTCCCTTCCCGACCTGCCAATTTATTCGGCTGCTCTTTTTCTCTTTTTCTTGAATGGCGGTTAAAGTTTATTGCTCAAGTTAGTCAAATTAACAGGTCGGGAAGGGACGGCTTTGCCCCCGCTCTTCGGCTGCCTGCTGAAAACAAACAATTTTAATTTTCACACCCTTCAGCTAACTAGGGTTATTTTATACATTCGTTACCGCTATATTTCTTTTTCGAGTTTTACGATGTATCCGAGTTTCCGTTTCAAATTCGTTTGAATGGAAAGATAGATATTTCCCTCATCATCGGTCGTGATGCCGCTGATCGCCGCCAGTTTTCCGCCGAAGACGGCGATTGTTTGAAGACCTTCTTCCGGCGTATATGTAAAGAGCTTTCCGTTTTGGCTGTCGGTAATGTAAAGCATTCCGTTTGAATACCAGAGCGTTTCGGGCGAAAATCCTTCCTGATTTTCAATCGGGCGATGGAGCTTTTTGTCAGGTGTGAGCAAATAAAGAACATTATCCTCATTGTCGGCAATATAAAGATTTCTCTTTTCGTCAAAAACCATACTTTCAGCTTTTTTGATGCCGTATTCCTCACCGAGAAAAACCGAAACCTCTCCGCCGCGGCTGACGCTGAATACCTGGTGTCTTTCCACATCTCCGACCAAAATTGTTCCTGTCGGCGAAAGCGCAATGCCTTCCGTCGAAATTAATCCTTTATCTTTTCCCGCCAGCAAAGAGGTTTCGCCTTGCTCGTTAATTTTCCAAACGCCGCCCGCATCGTCATCCGTGAAGAAAATTTCTCCATTGTCAATCACCAAATCCTCCGGCGACATAATACCGAAACTCGAATCAGCCAGGGTGATTACATCATTTGCACTTGTCCAAATGCGAAAAGCCGAGCCGCCTTCGTCTGCCAGATAAAGCTTTCCGTCTTTCCACAAAATCCCATCCGGCACGGTAAACCCGTCATTATTTGTCCCGACAACGACGGCGCGGTAAGATTCATCCGTCATTAAGACCATACCTTTTTGATCCAGACCGCAGCCGCTCAGCAAAGCGCCGCTCAGAAGGATAGATAAAAGGCTGATATATTTCGCAATCATTAAAGACTTCCCTGTTTTAAAAAAGAATTTCATAACTTATCCCCCGATTAAATATTTAGCGATGTCGCGCCCGACTTTTACCACATGGCGGGTATTTTCCAGCGTGTTTGTCGCTTCGAATATAAAGAGAAAAACTATCGCGGAAGACAGCGCCGAATATTTCAAAGTCAAACCCACGATTGGATCAACCAAACGTTTTCCCAAACTGCCGACGATTAACTGCATCGGCAGAAGTATTGCGATGCCAATCGCAGAACCGACGGCGATGTCGAGCGGCGAATGCTGCCCGGTAATCACGCGGCTTCCGAGCATCACGAAAAACGTCCAGGCGAGAGCGAGCAGACCGGTTGAACGCGACGCCAGAAAGATTCCAAACGCCAGAGTCATATAAAATCCCGCGTGGTCGCTGGGAAACGAGCCTAAATCATTTTGAATAATTTCGCCGCGTTTCATCGCGTTAAAGCTCTTCTGATTTTCATGGTCTAAAGGAACGCGAAAATTCAATCGCGGGCTTTCCACGAGTTGATCGCCTTGAAGATGGAAAGTTTTTTGCGAAAGAATAAACGGGCGGGGCAGAAAGACCGTTTTTGATAATACTTTGGTGGTGGCGATAACAAAGACCGACGCCATCAGAGTAATCAAAAGAATTTTGCGCCGCCGAACAATATCCGCCGAGTCCGCGCCTCGATGCCAGACAAACAAAAAACAAGCGCCGAGCAGACCGGCTTTGACTAGATTGCTCTCTAAAGGAAGGTCAACGAGGCTGTCAAAAATCCACGAACGACC
>DATHTS010000153.1:0-10660 GCA_035462935.1 Pyrinomonadaceae bacterium | reverse complement strand
GGTTTCAGCAACTGCCTCCAAATTTTTGGTGGATAACTTAGGAATGACATTTTTTATGAGATTAATCGCTTTATCCTTCAAAACGCCGGTCGGTTCGCCATTTTTATCGCGGATAATCTCGCCGTCTTGAACTTCATTTTTATTTTTATCAATTCCCGCCAATCTCAAAGCCAAGCTGTTTGACCAAGCCATTCGCGGATCCAAATTGTAGATAAAAACCGGATGCTCGGGCGTAGCGGCATCAATCAATTCTTTGGTCGGAAGTTCTTTCGGCGACCAATTATCATGATTCCATCCGCCGCCTAGAATCCAAGCGCCTTTCGGAAGAAATTTGACGTAAAATCTGATTTTTTCGACCGCTTCGTGAGGTGTTCTCGCATCGCGCAAATCAATCGAGAAAAATTGATTGCCGATGCCCATAAAATGAACGTGGCTGTCGTTAAATCCGGGCAGAACAAGTTTTTTGTCCGCATCTATAATTTTCGTTTTTGCGCCGATTAAGGAGCGAATTTTTTTATTTGTTCCGACGGCGGAAATTTTGTTTCCCGAAACGGCAACCGCTTGGGCTTGCGGGTTTTCTCTATCCATCGTGCGAATTTTGGCGTTGATGATAACGAGATCAGCCGTTTTGTTTTGAGGAAAAGCAGGAAAACAAAATAAAGAAAAACTAAAAATCAATAATAAAAACTTCATTTACTTTCATAGACGACTTTTCCATCCACAACGGTTGTCAAAACTCTCGTTTTGCCGATTTCATTCGGATTTATCGTGAAAATATCGTCGGACAAAATTATAAAATCGGCGAGTTTTCCAACCGCGAGCGAGCCTTTTACATTTTCCTGAAATTCCGCGTAAGCCGAACCGACCGTAAAAGCGCGAACGGCTTCTTCGACCGAGATTTTTTGCTCGGGAATCCAGCCGTTCGGATTCTTGTCATCGAGAGTCCGGCGGGTAACTGCGGCGTAAACGCCAAGCATCGGATTGAGCGGCGCGACAAACCAATCCGAGCCGAAAGCGAGAACCGCGCCCGCGTCAAGCAGCGAGCGGAATGCGTAAGTTCCTTTTAAACGCTTTTCGTCCAAACGCTTCCAAGCCCAGCGCCCGTCGTCAATCGCGTGATACGGCTGCATCGAAGCGATCACCTTTTGCGAGCCGAAACGATTGATTGCATCCGAATTCAGATGTTGCGCGTGTTCGACGCGAAAACGCCGGTCGCGCTTGCCGTTTTCCTCTTCAACTCGCTCGAAGATTTTCAAAATCTCGTCATTGGCGCGGTCGCCGATGGCGTGAATCATAATGTGCAAACCGGCTCGGTCGGCGTCGCGCGCCGCTTCGTGCATTTTCGGCATTTCAACCAGAGGAAACCCGCTCGAATTCGGAGCGTCGAGATACGGCGAGTAAAACCAAGCAGTTGTCGAACCGAGACTTCCGTCGGCAAATCCTTTCAAGCCGCCGACGCGCAGCATCGCGTCGCCGAAATCATAGCGAACGCCCGCTTTTTGCCAGCGATTCCAATCAGCCAAAGGCGAAACGGCGTAAATTCTGGTTTTTAACTTTCCGCGCCGCCGCAATTCCTGATAAACGCCGATGTCGCTTCCGGCGGACATATCCTGCACGCTCGTTATGCCAAGGCTGGCGGCGTAATTGCTTGCCGCTTCGGCGACTTCCAATTTTTGCTCGAAAGACATTTCGGGAATAACCCGGTAAACATAATCCATCGCCGCATCCTTTAAAATGCCGGTCGGATTGCCGCCCGCGTCGCGGACAATCTCGCCGCCCGCCACGTCTTTCGTGTTTTTATCAACATTGGCGAGTTTCAGCGCCAGACTGTTTGCCAGCGCCATATGTCCGTCGAGCCGGTTGATAAAAACCGGATTATCGGGCGTCGCGGCGTCAATCATTTCCTTGGTCGGCAGATTGCTCGGCGTCCAATTTTCGTGATCCCAATTGCCGTTTAAAATCCAGCGACCTTTCGGCAATTTTGCGGCGAAATTTTTTATTCGCTCGACAAATTCCTGGGGCGTTTTCGCATCGCGCAAATCAACCGACGAAAGTCCCGCGCCGCCGTCGAGAAAATGAACGTGGCTGTCATTAAAACCGGGCAGAACAAGTTTTCCCTGCGCGTCAATAACTCGCGTGTTTTTGCCGACGAGCGGTTTCGTTTCGGCATTGCTGCCGACGGCGATGATTTTGTTTCCCAAAACCGCGACGGATTCCGCCTTCGGTTGTTTCGTGTCCATCGTTCGGGCGTTGGCATTTATAACTACAAGGTCAGCCATAATATTTTGGGCAAAGGTTTGGAAAGAAAAAAAAGTGATTGCAAACAGCAAAAAAGTTAGTTTCATAAAATTAATAAAAAATAGAAATTTACCAGCCTGTAACCAGAAGGTTTTCGGCGGCGCGTTGACTGATTTTTTGATATTTGGCGTAAGCCGAAGCCGCGCGAACCTGAATTTCCTTTTCTGATTCGCCCTTAACCCAGCCTTCGAGCGCGTCATGCAAAATATAGGCTTCGGGCGCCATCAGATTCGTCGTCCAAAGCAGCGGTTTGGCGCTGGTTTTCTTTAAATGTTTGGCAAAATAGTTTTTGCTGGCGCAAGCCAGAATAACGGCGTCGCGTTTTTCTTCATCTTTTTGAAACGATGAAATCTCCAAATTAAAATCCATCAAACCGTTATGCCCGATGAAAGCTATCAAATTCGCGCTGCCTGAGATTTGAAATTGTAATTTGTTTATTTCAATATTTTCCAACTTCTCGCCCGAAATCGCCGAAAGAAAATCAACAATCGTTTCTTTTATTTTGCTCCCTCGATAAGCGTCGGCTATCAGATAAACGTTTTCAGCTTTATGTTTAAAGATGAGTCTTTCTAAAATATTCTCCTTCGGATTTTTTATTTCATCAAGTTTCTGCCAATTTCCGCTTTTCGTAAAGAAAGTTTTTACCCCGTATGCCGCACCCCAATAAAGATTTCTTCCGGCGTCTTCACCGTTTCCCAAATGTGCCGGAACGGGAACGATTCCCTGATTTTCGTTATCACAGAGCGCTACTAAAACATGTATGACTTTTGCTTCATTTTTAATTTTTTCTATCTCAGACTTTTTAATTTCGGGCAGACTTTGTGAAACGGAAATAGGCGACTGCGCTTTAGTGCAACCGATAAGATAAAAAAACGAAACTAAAAGAATGGAATAAACCGTTTTATTTGACACTGATAACCGCATCCTTCAAACTAATTGGCAAATTATATCAATGAAAACAAAGTATCTCCAAATTTTTAGCCTTTCATTAACGGTATTTTACGGCTTTTTTATCCTCTGGCTTTATTGGGCTGAGCCGAAAAGTTTGGAGGACGTTTCCGTGAAAGCGAAAGAAACTATCGAAAGCGCGACTACGAAAGGCGAAATAATCATCGGGACTTACGAGGTTGACAAAGAGAAATTCGCGCAGGGCTTGCAGGCTTTTCGGAGCGATAATTTTATTTTAGCGCGCGATTTATTCGAGCGAGCCGATCCCGAAAGACGAGATGCGCGGACGCAGTTTTACATCGCATATAGTTTTTATCGCCAAGGCTGGGGCAGAGTGTCCAATGACGACGCGCTTTTCCGGCAAGGCTTGGAGCAAGTAAATCGCGTCGTCACGCTGGACAAAAATTTCCGCGCGACGGATGAAAACTTGAAACTGCAAACGCCCGTCGAGCTAAAAAATGAGTTTGAAGAAGGCTTAAAAGTTACTGCTGATGATTTCAATCCGTTTAGAATTCTTCGTGAAAGAAAATAAAGTAAGAAAGTAAAAAGGCAAAAGATAAAAGGCAAAGATTGTTCAGATAAATGCAAAAGGATAAAGAACAAACAGAAGAAACAGCCGTCGGCAATGATTTTCAAATCGTTGAAGGCGAGATTCTGGAAGTTTCCAGCGGCGAGGAAATCGAGCCTTTTGCGGAAGAAGAAACAAAAATTTCCATCAAGAAACAAAGGACAAAGGATAAAGGACAAAGGGCAAACACCAAAATCCAAATCCAATATCTCCTTTTGCCCTTGATTTTCCTGACCGTAACGCTTCTCGGCGGCTGGCGCTTGAGTTTGGAGGACAACGCCTTTATTTTCCTGAAACCGCCGCTCGTTTGCTTGATTTTCGCCGTTATGCTGCTCGCGCTTTTTCTTCGGGCGAAACTAATCAGGCTCGAAGGCTGGTTTTCCGAAGATTTCACGCTTTTGCAAAACATAGCCAACGCAGCGGTTTTGCTCACGCTTTTTACCGCTTCGGCGCAAATTTTTAACTCGCTTCTGCCCGAACAAGGCTTGCCGTTCTGGGTTTTCGCATTCTGTTTTCTCTGGACGCTCTGGACAAATCTTTTCTCCGTTTTTGATACGAAAAGGCTTTTGCAGAGTTTGGGCAGCCTTTTCGGTTTCGCCTTTATCGCCAAATATCTGGTTTTGTCGTATATGACCGCCCCGGTGAGCGAAAGCTGGTGGCGCGGGATTTTGCAGAATCCGACGCAGGAATTTTTTACGTGGCTGTTCGATTTACCGCGTTTTGCCGTCGGAACAGGCTATATTCAGTTTTTCGCAATAGTTTTGTATTTGATCGGATTATATCTGTTACCGCCCGTAGCAATGAAAAGTGAGGATTAAATTCAAAACATTTAACATTTAACATTTATCATTGAACATTTATCATTTAACAAAAAAAGATAAATGTTCAATGATAAATGTTAAATGAAACTATGGATATAAAAGATTTCGTCAACAAAACTCGTCGGGATTATTTAAAGAAAAAATTAAACAGGGAAACGGCGAAAGAAAACCCGTTTGAGCAGTTTGAAATTTGGTTCGCGGAGGCGATTGAAAGTCAAATTTTCGAGCCGAACGCGATGACCTTAGCGACCGCGAATAAGGGAGGAATGCCTTCGGCGCGGGTTGTTTTGCTTCGCGGTTTTGACGAGGAAGGCTTTACATTTTTCACGAATTACGATTCGCGCAAAGGGCTGGATTTAGCGGAAAATCCGCAGGCTTGCCTGCTTTTTTACTGGGCGGAAATCGAGCGGCAAGTCCGGCTCGAAGGTTTGATTTCAAAGGTCGGCGAAGAAATTTCCGATAGCTATTTCGCCACGCGCCCGCGTGAAAGCCAAATTGGCGCTTGGGTTTCGCCGCAGAGCGAAAGGATTGAAAATAGGGAAGTTTTAGAGCAGAGATTTGCGGAATTGACTGCGAAATGGGAAGGAAAAGAAATAGCGCGTCCGCCGAACTGGGGCGGCTATATTTTGCAGCCGCAGGCGTTTGAATTTTGGCAAGGTCGTGCCGGACGTTTGCACGACAGGCTGTTTTATACAAAAAGCGAAACCGGCTGGAAAATCGAGCGTCTTGCGCCTTGATGAAAAAATTTATTTCTCAAACAAATCATTTTCCTGATTTTCTTCCGAAATAATCTCGTAAAGATTCGGCGCTTCCTGTTTGGAAACTTGTTTTTTGGCGGGAACTTCGAGGACTTTTATTTTCGTGAGGCGATTTCCGCGCTTGATTTCGATTTCGTCGCCGGGTTTGATTTCTTTGGAAGATTTGGCGGCGGCGGCATTTACTTTGACGCGACCGGCATCGCAGAATTCCTGCGCCAAACTGCGGCGCAGAATGATTCTGCTGGTTTTTAAAAATAAATCTAGGCGCATCTGTTTTAAAGCAAAAATAAAAGGCAAAAGGAGAATGTTTATCAGCCTTTTGCCTTTTATTTTTCTAACTTTTTACTTATTTCCCGGCTTTTTCCGTCGGTTTATCGTTGGCGAAAAGAACCGGCGCGATCAGCGGGCGATAGGTTTCGTTGATTTTGATATACGCCTCTTTCCGCAAAGCAGCCATAAATTTTTGGCGTTCGTTAGGGATACGTTCAACAGCGATTGCCCGACGCACGGCGTTTTCATCAAAAAACGATTCGCTGCTTGCCCCGGTTCTTTCATCCACCCGCAAAATCTCCATTCCTTCGACAATCTCAATCGGGTCGGTAACGCCGCCCGCCTTTACGTTTTTCAAAGGTTCGGCGAATTTCGGGTCAAGTTCGGCTACCGTAACCGAACCGACTTTTCCTTTAGTTTTCGCCACATCGGGACGGTCGGAATTCTCTATGGCGAGTTTTGCAAAATCAGCGCCGCCTCTAATCTGCGCGACCAACTGCTTGGCTTTCTCGCGCACCGCCTCTTCATTGCGCCCGGCAAAACTCAGAAAAATTTCGGAAATCGTCAGCGTTTCAGGCTTGGTAAATTTCGCCCTATTTTTGTCGTAATAATCTTTTATTTCTTTTGTTGTTAAACCCCAGAAAATCTTTCCGTCAACTTCGCGCTGAAAGACCATATCGCGCATAATCTGGCTGCGCCAGTTTTCGCGGACTTCCTGCGGGTCGAGTCCCTGTGATTCCATCGCTTTATTAAGCTCGTCCAGCGTTTTGATGTTCTGTTGTTTCATTATCCCGATAAGACGCTTGTTAATCTCTGACTCGACTTCGGCATCCATGCTGAGTTCTTTCGCTTTTTGCAGGAGAAGCTCTTCGTTAATCATATTGGCGATCATCTCGCCTTTTTTAGATTCGACCAAGTTTCGGGCTTCGTCACGGGTTTTGCCTTCCTGAACAAGGCTGTCAATCGCATTTTGCGCTTCACGCTTAATGCGCGAAAGCGTTATTACACCCTCGTTGACCTGCGCGACCACTTCGTCAACGACGACCGTTTCGGTTTCCTGTGCGAAAGCCGAAAAATTTGCCAAAATTAAAATTGCAATCAGAAAAATTGCGGAATTGAAATATCTCATTTTTTCACCTGATAAAAAAATCATTCGGGAAATCTTAAACTTGAAAACTTATTTATGCAACCGGAGCTATGATGCCGAAATGTATTTTCGGGTTTATTTTGGAATGCAAAAAGATTAGTAGTTTCTTTAAAAAGGTGCTCCCGCCTCCATCCTAATGAAAAAATTCTGTCCAAACTGCAAATTAGTAAACTTCTCAGACGCAGCCGAATGCAAGCGATGCCGCTTTGATTTAATTGAAGTTACAAGCGATATAAAACCGCTGAAAAAAAGCCTGAAAGCAAAAATTATCAAACGCGGAGCGGTTCTTTTCAGCATTGCTTTTTTTACTTTTCTGGGTTTTTATCTCTCACTCATCGGAACGAGTAAATCTTTGAGCTACGACGAAAAGCAAATTGTTAAAAAAGCGATTGATGTCATTGAGGAAAAAGGTTTTTCCGGCGAAGCCTTTTTGCTGCGCTATCCGGCGTCATTTCGCGGCAATGACAATTGGCTGAACGCTTCTACGAGGTTTGAATCCGCTTATGCCGCGACAAATTTCCCGCTCGCCATCGTTACGATTTACCCGGACTTTTTCACCTACACGATTGACGACACCGAACGCGCCGCCATCCTTTTGCACGAAGCCCAGCATATAAAAGGCGCGGACGAAAAACAAGCTTATGAATTTGTCTGGCGCAACCGAAAAAAACTCGGTTGGACAAAAGAAACTCACGGGCGCTCAGTTATCTGGCAAAACGTCCGTGGTTTTACGCAAGAAGTCGCGCCCGAATTGTTTGTTTGCGATACGAATGATTTCAACGACTGCACGGAATGAAAGAAAGGATGAAGGATGAGGGATGAAGGATGAAAAAAAATAGGAAGAAATTTTTTTTACCGTAATACTTCTATTAAACCGATTGCCGCGAAAATACCGATAAAATCGAGAATCCCGCCGATAAAAACAAAACCGATTGTAGAAAATACCGCTGCCGCGAACGGCGAGAAAGATTTTTTCTTTGTCAGGAAAGTAACCGTAAAAAAGCTGAAAACAGCCGCCGCCAGAGAAAAAAACAAAATCCAGACGATAAATAAAATTAATCCCGGCGTTGCCTGACTTTCCGAGTAACCGTTAAGCGCGATTATCAGAAAGAAAAACAAAATTATGCCGATGCCCAGATTTGCAGTAGCCGTTAATAAAAATGCGCCTATTTTCATTGCGAAAATTTACGAGAACAGTTTTTTAAAAGTTTCAGCCGGAACGGGTTCGATTTTAGCTAATTCGAGGTTTTCCTCCACGTGCCGCGCTTTGCTCATTCCGACCAGCGCGGTCGTAACGCCCGGCGTCGAGCGAACGAATTGCACACTTGTCTGCGCGTCGGTTCCAACACCCGCGAAGATTTCGCGGATATTCTGCGGCAAATTTGCGGAAAGTTTGCCCTGCATAATCGAAGCGCTGCACACGACCGAAACGCCCAATTCGTTTGCCGCTTCGATGGTTGAATAAACTTTTCCGCCGACGGCTTGATTTTGGAACAAAAAGGCTTCGGGCAGTGCGAGATTATAAGGCAGTTGGATAAACCGAAAACCGTGATTTTCGCCGCCGACCTGTCGCGCGATATTTACAATTCTTTCGAGCGAATGATAAGACGGATTATCGGGTGGGACGCGGAAACCGTTCCAGGTTGCGACGCCGTAAAATTGGATTTTCCCGTTTTTGCGGTTTTCTTCGAGCATTTCAAACGCCTTTGCCAAACGCGCTTCAAAAGTGTATTTATCAACTTCCGAAAGCTGCGATTCGGGATTGTGTATGTAAAACAGATCGAGCGTTTCGAGATTCATATTCCGCAAGGATTGGTCAATCTGGCTTTGCAGATATTTCGGTGACATACAATGGCTTCCGCCGACTAAATCCTCGAATTCGGCGATACCTGTTTTGACGAAATTCTCTTCAAAATAGCTTCGCACATTTCCCGGCGGCTCATTGTCAAAAGGCAAATAACCGCCTTTCGTGCAGACGAAGATTTCTTCACGCGAAAAACCTTTTTCGGTTAAATTCTGCAAGGCTTCGCCGATATTTCTTTCGCTCCGCTGAAACCGGTAATTTGCCGCCGTATCAATCACATTTCCGCCGGATTCGACAAATTTTACAATCGCTTCCGTATAGCTTTTATCGGTTTGCTCATCCCAATTTCCCATATAAGTTCCGATGCCGATTGATGAAAGCCAAAGATTTTGCGCGTTGCGAAAATGATTTTGGGTTGTTTCAGGGAAGCGTTTTTTATAATTTTCCGTCCCGGTCGTCGTGGCAAATCCTACTTTTTCCATTTGATAAATTGTAGCAGATTTTATTTTTGCTTGGCATCAAAACCTGAAAGGGTTAAACTCTAGTCGAAACGGAGCGAAAATGGATACTGAAAATCTCGTAACCAAACAAACGAAATCGAATATCCTGCCAAAGGATTCGCCGGAAGAGATTTCGGAAAAAAGTAAAGAAGCTATTGATTTGTTAAATTCCTGGATTGAAAACGGCGACATTCGGGAACAAACCGAAACCTGGAATTACCTGAAAAAATCCTTAGAAGTTGGTTGAAAGCTCCAAAAGTCCGCGAAGCGGACAAATTCAATAGCGTCGGGTGCAAACCCGACGAATAACAAAAAAATACGCCCGACGCTGTAAGTGTCGAACAAATAGGCTAATAGTTTGTCCCTTTCAGGGACAGACAAACATTCGGGTAATAATCGTCGGGTTGCACCCAACGCTATTAAATTAGTCGCTTTCAGCGACAAATACAGAGTTTTCTAACACATCTAAGGTGAAGATAGAATTTCCGACCGTAAATTTTTGAATAACTGTTCTGCTTTGGAATGGGAAAAGATTTAAAGAAATTTCTCGATAATGCCGACAATTTTTTGCAAACCTTCCGCATCCTTTTTGGAGAAATCGTTCAATTTATCGCTGTCAACATCCAACACGCCGAAAACTTCGCCCGATTTATCGAAAATCGGCAAAACAATCTCCGATTTTGAAGCCGAACTGCAAGCGATATGTCCGGGAAACTCATCAACATTGGGCACGATGACGGTTTCTCTTGTCTTGTAAGCGTGTCCGCAAACGCCTTTATCGAAATCAATCCGCGTGCAGGCAAGCGTGCCTTGAAACGGTCCTAAAACGAGCTGGTTTTCTTTTACAAGATAAAATCCGACCCAGAAAAATCCGAATGCTTCTTTCAGAACGGCTGTAGTATTCGCCAGATTCGCAATCAAATCCTTCTCGCCTTCAACCAAAGATTCAATCTGGGGCGCAATCTCGTCATAAATTACTTTTCGGTTTGAGGTTTTGGAAAACGCTAAACTTTCTGCCATAGCTAAAAGTGTAAAATGCAAAATGAAAAATGCAAAATTAATCAAAACAACTTTTCATTTTCATTTTTCCGTTTTCTATTAAATAAATGGTAGATTTTTAACAATGCTGGAAAAAGAACTCGAAACCGCCATCAAACTCGCTCACACGGCAAGCGAAGCAATTCTGGGTTTTTACGCTCTGGAGATTATTGTCGAAGAAAAATACGGGATTGACAATTTTGCTGAACCCGTCACGATTGCCGACCGCACAGCGAGCAGAATGATTGTCGAAGGCTTGCAGGATGCCTTTCCTTTGGACGGAATTTTGTCGGAAGAGGAGATTGATCCGCCGGAAAGATTGGATAGAATCCGCGTTTGGATAATTGATCCGATTGACGGCACAAAGGGATTTATCAACCGCGACGGCGATTTTGCCGTGCAGATCGGCTTGGCAGAGAATGGCGAGCCGGTTCTGGGAATCGTGCTTTTGCCCGCTCACAATCGTTTGTATTTTGCAACAAAAAACAGCGGCGCTTTTTTGGTTGAA
>DATHTS010000152.1:0-4698 GCA_035462935.1 Pyrinomonadaceae bacterium | reverse complement strand
TGGTGAAGCGGCTATGTGGCTCAGAATGGGTTGCAACAGTGCTCCTGATGTGTACGCATTAGCGTACAGCGCAGAGCGGAGCCCGCTAGGGGAAGATGCAAACATTGCGTCAGAATTTGGTCTGCCGGTGGTTGTATTCATTGTGGGGTAAATACCCGTTACTGTAGCCTGATCCCAAAGATTCAAAAAGTTGAGATCGGCAGCTATAGTAAAGCGATCGTCCCTGCCGAATCTGTAACGGTGGGTAACATTAAGATCCGTCTGAGAAAAGGTCGGGGTTCGCCCAAGATCATTGCGTCTTAAAAATATCTGGGGAGTTACGCTGGATTGACCGTAAATGGATGTAGTTTGAGGCGTTCCCGAAGTGACCGTTTGGAATGCCGAAATTTCGGTTGAATTTGTTCGGCTTCCCATCCAATCAAATATATATGCTCCGTAGACGTTGAAGACGTGTGGTCTATCAGTCGGAAGCGGACCGTTGTCAGGTTCGCCTTCGGCTGTAAATCCGATAAACGGCAAGTCAAAAGCGCGGCTGACACCCGGCGCTAGCCGTCCTTCAACTAAATGCGGTTCATCGGAGCTAGCCAAACCGGTATAGTTACCGAATAGCCTGCTATAAGTATAATTTGCATTGAAATACCAGTTCTTTGATAAACGCTTCTCAACAACAAATTCTAAACCGTCATAGCGGCGTTGTGGTCTAGTTGATTTTTCATATCCCAATGCTTGAAGCGTTTCAAGGTGCATTCCTCTGCCCGGGTTGCCGATAATATAAGCCTCGCTGCCTTGTGCGTTGACTATACCTGCGTCCTCAACAGCTTCATCCACATTCTTAAACGTATAGCGAACACGGAAAACGTAATCCCTGCTCAACTGCCGCTCTGCGCCAACTGTGAATTCAGTTTGCCGGAAAGGTTTAAGATTGGGGTCAACCGCTCCGAAAAGATAAGGCGAGGCACCAGGCTCATTTGCATTCACACGCAAGTTTCGTTGACATCGGCTTCGAACACCTGATGTGATAAAACCTGTCGAAGGGCAAACACTCGGACCCGTGAAGTTGCCGACGATATTATTAATGTTAAAACTCAAATATGTATCGCCGGGAAAAAGCTCGAAATAATCTTCAAGAAAGATGTCTCCTCCGAACAAACCGCGCGGAAGCGCAAATTTCACCCGGTCGAAGAAACGACCGTAGCTGGCGAAAATCTTCGTCTTGCCGTCGCCGGCGATATCGTATGCGAATCCGAGGCGCGGTGCGATTTTGTCGCCCCAGTCAAAATTAACCGCGCTTGGAAACTCGTTAAACGAAGGCAGATCCTCTTTCTCGATACGAACACCGAGGTTCAAAGTTAGCCGGCTAAACGGCTGATATTTGTCCTGTATAAAAATGCCCTGGCTTAAATTCGATCCCTGCCCGTTAGTTCCTGTTCGTCGGAAAGAAGCAGACCCGATAGCGCCGGGCGTGTCAGTTACGCCGGGCTGCAGGCTGGAAATGGGCGTTCCGAAAGCAAAGGAGATACGCCCGATAGCATTATTCCCCGACTGAACATCGTTGAAAATACTGTATCGCTGATAGCCGCCCTTTAATTCGTGTCTGCCACCGGCATTGAATATATAAGCGGCGGAAAACTCATATGATTCCCGGACCGAAACGTCTTTTACTGTAATGGAATTTGCCGGAGTCGTTTGGCACGGGAAAACCGGGTGTGTAGCTCCCGTAGATCCGCAACTGAAAATTTGAACGGTGGTAGGAATAAAATAGTTGCCAAGCTTTTCGTTTAGAAAACCACGATTATAGCGTCCGTCAATAACAAGATTGCTCGTAGGCGTATACACACCGGCAAATGTAACCAGATTTGAGTTCTGGCGTCCTCCTTGTTGGGATGTGTATTGATTTCCCCTCAGCGTACCGATAGTGCCGCCGAAGTTCGCGGTCGGCACATTACCGATTGATATCGCCGAAGAGCCGACATTAGTAAATGACGAAGCAGGAATACTTCCCTGATCAACTACGGGATTCCAAAGAAATGTGCCCGTCAATCTCAGATTATTGAAAGGATTGGCATCAAGGCGAGCGAAAGCATATTCGTAGGTTCTCTTCCTGCTGTATCTTTCGGTTGTGCTAAAGACTAAATTGGTTGTATTGGGAGTTTGCGTAAAATACTGGGTTTCCACCTCAGTATTAAAAATCTGAGGAGTGTAGCTGGTATAAAACCAAACCCTGTCTTTGATGATCGGACCGCTCAGGTTAGCAGTGGGAAAAAAGTTTACTCCTTCCGCCTTTTGGGGATCGAAGGTTACAGCCTTTTGGGTAAAGGTATTGCCTGCAACCGAACCAGCCTGGAGCCGCGTAAGCAGCGGTCTGGAATTGCCGCTAAACTGCGGTGTATCAAACTGCATACCGAATTCACCGTGAAATTCATTGCTGCCCCCTCTCGTTACGACGCTGATTACACCGCCCGTAGCGCCGCCGTAGGCTGCCTCAAAACCGCTTGATTTTACTTGCACTTCCTGAACAAGCTGGGTTGGAATGTTGTAGGTTTCGTTCAAGGTTCCCGTGCGGTAATTAGTTACTTCTTGTCCGTCAATAACGAAAACGTTTTCACCTCCGGAAGCCCCATCAACCGAGAATCCCCCGGAACGGCTTTCGGGGCGCGTGCCCGGTACAGTCCTTAGAAGACCTGTAAAACCGGTGCCTTTTGGAAGCAGCTCGATTTTTTGAGCGTTAATGGTTGTTTGAACGGAACTATTGGTCGTGTCAACCGGCGGCGCGTCTGAAACCGTCACGTCAACGGTGCTGACATTACCGCCCGGAGCAACCTCTATGGATAACTGGGTGGTTTGTCCGATAGCAACCGAAACGTTTTCATATCTTGCTTCGCCAAACCCGCTGGAAGCGGCTGTAACCACATCATAAACTCCGGGCGGAACTTGCAGGACGCGGAAAAAGCCTTCGCCGTTAGTTGAAACCGTTCGCCTAAAACCGGTGCTTGTTCCGGTCGTCGTAGTTCCGGTCGTACTTCTGCTTGCATTAGTAATTGTTAAGGTTACATTTGGCACGACTGCGCCCGTCGGGTCCTTAACAGTTCCTTCAATGTTACCGGTTGTTTCTTGTCCGAAAGCCGCGGCTGACAGACAAAAAATGAGCGATAGCAGCAGTGTTAAAAATTTAAATTTCTTTTTCATTTTTTGCTCCTTTTCGATTTTTTAAAATTTGAATAATCTATAGATTCAAATTAAATGCCCCCGGCATTTGCAGAGAACCTATAAATCATCTGTTAGAAAACGCTTCATTTTTAGAACAGAGGGAGCGAAAATAAGTGCATAATAAAATCGCTTTCTTCCCCTGTTCTTAAGCGCAAAGCGCAGTTCTTGGTAATACTTTTTTAGGTAAGAAATAAATACAAGATTGATTAAAAAAAACTTTACTATTAGTTTGTATTATGGATTTGGCGTTTTTGTCAAATAATTTTTGTATAAAAACCACTTTTTGGGATGTTTTTTTTAAGGATTTAAAAAAAAGGATTATCTTATCTAAAATAGATTTGGAAAATCTGTCTATGCCTAAAATTTTGTTAAAGAATACGAATGTAGTTTTACCCGATGAAAAAGCCGAAAATGTCTCGGTTTTGATTGAAGACGGGATGATTGCTGATATTTCCGACAAGGGAAAAAGTCTGACGGAAAGTTTTGATTTATCAAATCTGACGCTTTTTGCCGGATTTATTGACGTTCATATTCACGGCGCGGTCGGGATTGATACCAATCAGGCAAGCGGCGAAGGTTTGAGAAAAATGGCAAAATTTTTGGCTTCGCAAGGCACCACCGCGTGGCTGCCAACGCTGGTGCCGGATTTGGATGAAAATTATCAAAAATCTATCGAAGCAATCGAACAATTGATGCTTTTTCAAAAAGATGAGCCAATCGCGCGGGCTTTGGGCGTTCATTACGAGGGCGTTTTTGCCAATGAAAAAATGTGCGGCGCGCTTCGACCGCAGTTTTTTAAGACTTTCAAAAATGAAGATGAAATCGAAAGTTTACCGAAATTAAAAAACGGCATTCATTTTACAACGCTCGCGCCGGAAGTTACAGGCGGAATTAAGCTGATAAAAGAACTTAGAAAACAAAACTGGATAGTTTCAATCGGGCACACAAAAGCTGATTTGGAAACGCTCGAAAAAGCGAAAGAAGCGGGCGCAAAACACCTGACGCATTTTTTTAATGCGATGACGGGTTTGCATCACAGGGATTTGGGAGTTGTCGGCTGGGGATTATCCGATGATGAAATCACTTTCGATTTTATTGCCGACGGCGTTCACGTTAATCCGCAAGTTTTGAAGATTGCGGCTAAAGTGAAAACAACTGAAAAAGTTTCTCTGATCAGCGACGCGGTTTTGCCAACCGGATTGGGCGACGGAGATTTTGAGATTTGGGGCGGGAAAATTTCAGTAGTGAACGGAAAAACGCAAAATGAGCGCGGAAGCATCGCAGGAAGCGTTATTACAATGCTCGATGCCGTCAGGCAAATGCTTTCACTAGGCTTTTCCGAAGTCGAAGTTTCAAAAATGGCAAGTATGAATCCGGCAAAACTTCTCGGAATTGAAAAAGATTTCGGCTCGATTGAATTTGGCAAACGGGCGGATTTGGTCGCTTTGGACAAGCAGGGAAACGTGAAACTGGTTTTAATTGGCGGTAATG
>DATHTS010000151.1:0-5181 GCA_035462935.1 Pyrinomonadaceae bacterium | reverse complement strand
TAACTAGCGGACGGGCGGGCGCTGTCCGACGGAACGTCCCTGCATATATGGGCTGGGATGATTTTGCGGCGAGGGCTTGCCTTGACCGCTGTAAGATTGATTCACGCCCGAACCGCGTTCGATTAATTCTTTTAGCTCGTCGGCGTTTGACGAACGCTGCATCGCCACGTCAAGCGTAATCAGACGTTTTTGGTAAAGCGTTGCAAGGGCTTGATTAAATGTCTGCATACCGAATTTGTCCTGTCCGGTTTGCATCATCGAGTAGATTTGGTGAATTTTGTCTTCGCGAATCAGGTTGCGGATGGCGGAATTCGGAATCAAGATTTCCAGCGCCATCACGCGCCCGTCGCCTGATGCTTTCGGCAGCAGCGATTGACATAAAATTCCTTCCAAAACCAGAGAAAGCTGCGTGCGGATTTGGCTTTGCTGTCCGGCGGGAAAAACGTCAATGATACGGTTAATGGTCGAAGCGGCTGAGTTTGTGTGCAGGGTGGCGAAGGTCAAGTGCCCGGTTTCGGCAATCCTGAGAGCCATTTCAATGGTTACCAAATCGCGCATTTCGCCGACGAGAACAACGTCCGGGTCCTGGCGGAGAGCGGTGCGGAGCGCGTCGGCAAACCCGTGCGTGTCGGCATTGACTTCGCGCTGGTTGACCAGACAGTTTTTGTGATTATGCAGAAATTCAATCGGGTCTTCGATAGTTAAAATATGTTCGTGGCGGTCAACGTTGATTTTGTCAACCATCGCGGCGAGCGTGGTTGACTTACCCGAACCCGTCGGACCTGTAACCAAAACCAAGCCGCGCGGCTTTTTGCATAAATCCGCTATAACGGTCGGAAGTCCCAGCGCGTCAAAAGATTTGATTTCGTAAGGAATCGCGCGGAAAACCGCGCCGACCGCGCCTTTCTGGTTGAAAAGATTGGCGCGAAAACGCGACATTCCCTTTAAACCAAATGAAAAATCGAGTTCCAGATTTTCCTCAAAACGATGTTTTTGCGCGTCGGTTAAAACCGAATAAGCAAGACTTTTTGTTTCGCCGGCGGTGAGTGCGCGATAGCCTTCGAGCGGGCTAAGATGACCGTGAACGCGAACCTGCGGCGGCGAATTAGTCGTTATATGGAGGTCGGAGCCGCCTTTTTCGGTCATCTTCCGTAAAAGGTCGGGAAGCGTTATTGTTGTTTCCGTAATTTGCTGCTGCTCTAAACTCATAATTTTCTCACTGAAAATTCATTTTTTGAAGAACACACATAAAGTATTCTGAAAGATAAAGGAAGAAATTCTCTATGTTTGTTCGTGTTCTTCGCGGATAATTTTTGGGTTGTCTTGAGAAAGGGTTGCGGGCGAAAACCGCCCGCGCTTTGATTAACGAATACCGGCTTGCACCGTACGTCCGTTTTGCCGGAGAACATTGACAACCTTCTCGGCTTCGTCTGCGATCTGCCCGGAAGATTCTCGCGGCGAATTGGTTGCCACGCTGTAGATGCGTCCGTCAACTTCCGTGAAATAAAACAATCTGGAATGAATATTTCCGCCCGCGCCCGGCGACTGGGCGACGACGACGTAAACCTGCTGACCGCCGACTTGTTTCTGGTAATCGTTGACTACCCAGCCGTTTTCCCGGATCATCTGGTCAATTACCGTGCGGCGCAGAGAACCGGTCGAAACGCCGCCGAGTGTTCTATTTGCTCCGACACTTCGGCTTTCGCCGACGGCGGGACCGACGACCGTAATGGCAGCCGAGCCGAGGTCTGTGCCGTTTGTGTTTTTAACCTTAAATTGAAGCTCGCCTTTCGGTGAAACCTGTCTTTCCCGTCGTTCCTTCGAGACGGCGGCAACAACCGGCTGTGAATCGTTTTGATGAGCGTAGCGTCCCAGATAAGACGTTCCTTCAGCAATCCAGATGTCGCGCGAAACCCATTCCTTTCCGTTCCACGCAGTTTCAACTATCCATTTGCCGTCGCCCATCTTTTGCCATTTTTTCTTGGCGGTTCGCTGACGCAAAGCCCGCTTGCGAGCGGCTAAAGCTTTTTTACGTTTTTGCTTTGCCCGATACATTCGCCACCACTGTTTTGAATATTTCTTGACTTTCTTTGTACGTTTCTTTTTATTTTTGCGCGACTTTTTCGTTCCCGCTTCCGCATAATCCGTAGCCAGCGGAACGACCGCTCCCAATCCGATTAATAAAACTAATGATAAAACTAATGCTCGCAACATATTTACCTCCAAAACTTCCTATAAAACCGTCTCCTTGACGACTTCTTCAATAGTTGTAATTCCTTGCCTTATTTTATAAAGCCCTGATTCGCGTAAGGTTATCATTCCTAATTCCATCGCCTGCCTTCGCAGTTCGATGGCGCTCGCGCCGATAATAATAAGCTCGCGCAGGTCTTCCGTAACTTCCATAACTTCGTAAAGCCCGATTCTGCCTTTATAACCGGTGCCGTTGCAGGTCTGACAGCCTTTGCCTTTATAAATTTTCAGACTGCCCGATTCTTCCGCCGAGAAACCGATTTCAATCAGCGCTTCGATGGGAACTTTCTGCTCTTCCTTGCACTCGCTGCAAACGCGCCGGATAAGCCTTTGCGCCTGAATCAAATTTACGCTGGTTGCCACCAGAAACGGCTCGATACCCATATTGACCAGACGCGAAATTGTTGAAGGCGCGTCGTTTGTATGCAGTGTGGACAAAACTAAGTGTCCGGTCAAAGCGGCTTTGATGGCGATCTCCGCCGTTTCAAAATCGCGGATTTCGCCGACGAGAACGATGTTCGGGTCCTGGCGCAGGAAAGAACGAAGCGCAGCGGCGAAATTCAAGCCGATTTGCTCTTTCATCTGCACCTGATTGATGCCCGGCAAATTGAATTCGACCGGGTCTTCCGCCGTCATAATGTTCGTTTCCGGCGTGTTCAGCGACTGCAAAGCCGAATAAAGCGTGTTCGTTTTACCCGAACCGGTCGGACCCGTTACCAGAACCATTCCGTAAGGCTTCGAAATATTGCGCTGGAATTTTTCCAAGCTCTGCGGCTCAAAACCGAGTCTGGTCATATCGAGCATCAGCTTGTCTTTATCCAACAAGCGAAGCACGACTTTTTCGCCGAAAAGCGTCGGCAGAGTCGAAACGCGAAAATCCAATTCGCGCGAGCGGTTATCAACTTTTACTTTAATCTTGATGCGTCCGTCCTGCGGCAGGCGTTTTTCGGAAATATCCAGCTTCGCCATAATTTTCAGACGCGAAATCAGCGCGTCGCGCATTTTCATCGGTGGGTGCATCACGTCATACAAAACGCCGTCAATACGGAAACGGATGCGAAAATCTTTTTCATATGGCTCGACGTGAATGTCGGACGCGCCGCGTCTTAAAGAGTCAACCAGCAGAACGTTGACGAGACGCACGACCGGGGCGTCTTCGCTGGCTTTGGCAAGTTCATTAAGATCAATTTCCTCGTTTTCATCAATGACTTCCAAATCGGCATGATCGGATGCGTTAAACTCGAAAACATCGAGCGAAACCTTCAAATCCGATTCTACAAGTCTCTGATCTTTTGCTCCCGCGCCATTGCCGTTTTTTGTCGGTTTTCCCCAAACTTTCTCATAACCGTTCTGCATTACTTCGGCGACCTCGATGGCTTTCGAGGTTGCATAATATTTGGCTACGGCAGCTAAAATCGAGGCTTCCGAGGAAATAACGGGTTCGACATTAAGCCCGGTCATAAACTTAATATCGTCCATCGCAAAAACATTTGTCGGGTCAGCCATTGCCAGCGTCAGCGTCGCGCCGACTTTGGAAATTGGCAAAACCGAGTATTTCAGCGCTACTTCCTGCGAGATCAGCTTAATGGTTTCTTCCTCAATCTGAAAAAGCTCCAGGTTAATGGACGGTACACCGTATTGCCGCGAAAGAACCGCCGTTATCACATCGTCGGAAATAATACTGAGCTTAACCAGATTCGAGCCTAAACGACCGCCGTGCGAGCGTTGATACTCTAATGCCTCACGCAATTGCTGCGACGTTATTAAATTTTCACGGACAAGAATTTCTCCGAGTTTTGCTGACATTTTTTTATTTCTGAAGGATTCAGGTGTAGTTATTTAAGAGGAAAAGCCAACGATGACAAACATCGTTGTTTAAGAATAATAAATGTTTAATCAGAATGTGTCAAGAATTCTTTTAAAATGTTTTGATAAATTTGCGGGGATAAAATTTGTGAGGTTTATTCAAAAGAAAACTAGTTTTTAGTTTCACCTTCATATAAATCTTTTTTGCTGAGACCTTTTTTAACGACTTTTCTGATAAGAGTCCTCAAATCACTATCGGCTCTTGTGACGAGTCTTCGCACGGTTTGTTCCGGTCGGGCTTGAAAATAAGTAACATGTGTTGTTTCATAGCCGTTTGGCGAATGAGGCGAGAAATAATAATTGGAAATGCAGCAGCGCATTCGGTCTGTTTTTACTTCATTGACCGAGTGCCAGGATTTATCGTTGGTTGACATCAAAACCAAACGGTTAAAGAGGCTCGGAATTTCTATTGCTTCCGTAACATCTTCATTCCAAAGCTCAAGATTGCCGCCGTTTTCCGGCTTCCAATCCGGCGTGATGTAATAAAGCAAATTCAAAACGCGATAGTTTTTTTGCTCGTAATCGTGAGAATTGTCCAGATGCGGATTAAGAAAATGATTTTTTGCCATTGCGCTGATTCCGCCGGCATAAAGATGCGGATCGCCGACGGCATCTTTTATACCTGTTACTTCCGCGACCTTTTTAACAACTCGTTCATCCTGAAATGCAAAAGTAATATCAGAAATCAGCGAATCGAATTTATCCAGCGATTTCGATGTGAATTTTTTCTCGCGGAAACTGTCCAGAAGCCGCATTTCATCTGTCGGCGGAAAGGCTTCATAGATTTTTTTCGCCAAATCTTCAGGTAAAAGATTATCAATTGCCGTAAAACGAGTGTTAATGCCTTTATCGGTGTGAAAATCTTCGCTGATTTTTTCCGCGTCGCGTTCAAGCCTTTCTAAAATGAGTTCGATAATTCTTTCTTTCATAATGAGTTTTGTTAATAATTTACAATGCGCGAAGGCAAAGAACAAAAGACGAAATAAAAAATCTGACTAAAACGAATTTTGATGCGTCTTAAGAACTGACGATTTGTAATTTTATAAATTTGTTTCTATTTTACAA
>DATHTS010000150.1:0-2850 GCA_035462935.1 Pyrinomonadaceae bacterium | reverse complement strand
TAAGTGTATAAAGAAAAAAGGATAGGAAGAAAGCGATTGAAACTCTAAATTCTAAACTTTGAACTCTAAACTATTTTGCAGTAAATATCCAAAATAGTTCAGAGTTTATAGTTTATAATGCAGAGTTTGCCGCTTTTTCTTCTCAACCTTTTTTGTTAATACAATTAAATATTAGAAATAGAGCCTTTAACTTTACGATCTTTGCCGTTAAAAAACAATAGGATAAATCGCAAAGAGAACAAAGATTTTCGCAAAGAACGCAAAGATTTTTCTACTATTGATTCACATAATTTGATTTAACTAAATCTGTGTTCATCTGTGTTTATCTGCGGTTTCATTTTCTTTTCGTGTTAATTGCGCTTCGTAGTAGTTTAAATGATTCGTTCTTCGACCAATAAAACGTGCGATAATTTTGTTGCGCGTTTTTGATTTTGGCTTGTATTAAGCTAAAATTAACGCAATTTCGCTTTGCCTAAACTTAAACAATGAAAATCGTTCTAGCCGAAGAAAATGCGGGCGGTCAGCCGTCTGAGAAATCCTTTAATCAGGAAACGGTTCGCGTCGGGCGCGACCCGAAAGATTGCCATATCGTTTTTGATAACGCTCAATACCCGATGGTTTCCCGAAAGCACGCGGAGTTGCGTTGGACAAGCAATAATTGGACGCTGTTTGATTTGAATTCGAGCTTCGGCACATTTGTTGACGGGCAAAAAGTTTCAGCGCCGCAAGTTTTGAAAATCGGCAGCCGGATTCAATTCGGTATGCAAGGTCCGGTTGTGCGCGTTGTTTGGTTTGAGGTTGTTTCGGATTCGATGCAAAATTTTTCCGGGCAGCCGAACTTTCAAAGTCAGCCTTTACCCAAAGTTTCGCAAACGCCCGCCGCTCCGCCGCCGGTTTCGCAGCCTGTTCAGCCTCAGAATATTCCCTCGCAAGTCAAACAAAATAAACCGGTTTCCGCCGAAGCGCCGAAACTTGAATTTGTCGGCGCGGGCGGAGGCGTTCCGTATCAAATCTCGAAAGACAACATTTGGCTCGGACGCGATCCGAGCGGCGATATTGTTTTCGAGGCTTCCGCCGTCGTTGTTTCGCGCCGCCACGCGCAGATTCGGCGCGAGAACGGGAGTTTTATTGTCGAAGATAACAAAAGCTTTAACGGAACATTAGTCAACGGACAGCGAATTTCTACGCCGACGCCGCTTTACCACGACGATGAAATCGAGCTCGGGATGGGCGGTCCGGTTTTGCGTTTCAATTCGCCCTCGCGCGTCGCTCCGAAAGGCGCAGACCTTGCCGGACAGCGTTCAATCGCCATCGGACAATTAGCCAATCTGCCGGAATTTTCCCAGTCAATCGGCTCGAAAACGATGGTTGTCAGCGGCGATATTTCGCAAAAAGCCGGTTACGACGATTCCGCTCAGCCGCAGCTTTTAATGCAGCTTGCTTTCGGCAACAAGCAGGAGCTCGTCATCGGTCGCGCCGACGCGAGCGATATTCAGCTCGACGGCTTGCAGATTTCAAACCGCCACGCGCGTTTGGTAAAAACAAATTCCGGCATTGTCATCGAGGATTTGAATTCCACCAACGGCATTTATCTGAACGGAAACCGCGTCTCGCGGCAAGCGATTACACCTTCCGATTCAGTGCAAATCGGCTCGTTTATTATTACCGTTGACCAATCGGGAAACATCGCTGTTTATGACACGCGCTCAAAAGTTCGCATTGATTCGGTAAATATTACAAAAGACGTGAAAAATCGAGCGGGCGGCGGGATGATTCGCCTGCTCGATAACATCTCGCTTTCGATACAGCCGAATGATTTTATCGGGCTTCTTGGACCTTCGGGCGCGGGAAAATCAACCTTTATGGATGCTTTGAACGGAATGCGTCCGGCTTCCGGCGGCGTGGTTTTGATAAACAATCTCGACCTTTACGAGCATCTCGATTCCATCAAGCAATCCATCGGCTATGTTCCGCAGGACGATATTATTCACCGCGAGTTGACGGTTTACCGCACGCTTTATTACGTGGCGAAACTGCGGCTTTCGCGCGACGTTTCCCGGTCGGAAATAAATCAGATAATTGATGAAGTTCTTGATGTTACCGGCTTGAGCGAACGGCGAAACGTGCCGATAAACCAGCTTTCGGGCGGTCAGCGCAAGCGCGTTTCCATTGCCGTCGAGCTAATTACAAAACCTTCGGTGATCTTTTTGGACGAGCCGACATCAGGACTCGATCCGGCGACGGAAGAAAAGATTATGAAGCTCTTCCGGCAAATCGCCGAATCCGGCAGAACCGTGATTTTGACGACGCACGCGATGGAAAACGTCAAGCTGTTCGACAAAATCGTTTTGCTGATGCGCGGCAAACTGGTTTTTTACGGCAAGCCCGACGAAGCCTTAAAACATTTGAATGCCGCGAGCTTCAAAGACCTTTACGACAAGCTCGAAGAACCGGTCGAACATAGACTCGCACGCTCCGGCGACGGCAATCGAATGGAAGTTACCGAGCAGGTCGCCGAAGAGTGGAAACAAAAATTCACGCAAACGCCGGAATATCGGAAAAACGTTTATGAACCGCTCAAGCAAATTGGGCAGCAGCAATCGGGCGGCGTTCACAAAAAACGGCGTTTGGGTATTTTCGGCGCGGTTCGTCAATGGTTGACGCTTTCGCGCAGATACTGGGAAGTCCTCTGGCGCGATAAATTCACGCTTTTCATTTTGTTCGCGCAGGCTCCGATTGTCGCATTCTTGACTTATCTGGTGATGGGCGAAAATCAGCCGCGCGATTTTGTTTATTTCGTTTTGTCGCTCGTCGCCGTTTGGTTCGGAACTTCGGTTGCGGCGCGGGAAA
>DATHTS010000149.1:0-3440 GCA_035462935.1 Pyrinomonadaceae bacterium | reverse complement strand
GAAAATGAAAATAGAGCGATAAATCCGAGCCGTTTTGAGCGTTCGTCTCGATAATCTCAGAGGTAAAATCTTCCGCCGTAAAATCCGCCGAAAACAACGGCGCGGTCGGATACGAAGTGTATCGCGGTCCGGGCTGATTGTATTTTTTCAGCACCTCAATATTGATTTCTCTAAAATCCTTGCTCATTTTTTAATGCTATTGTGTGGTATTTCGGACTTAATTCCTTCACACATTCCACAAAATACCGCGCATTTTCAACCGGCGTTTTCGGCAAAATGCCGTGTCCCAGATTGAAAATATGCCCCGTGCCGTGACCGAATTTTTCCAGAATCCTCCCGGTTTCCTCTCTAATCTTTTCCTTTGGCGCGAACAAAACGCACGGGTCGAGATTTCCCTGCAAAGCCTTCGATTCTCCGATGCGGTTTCGCGCTTCGCCGATGTCCTGCGTCCAATCCAAACCGATAACACTGCATTTCAATTGCGAGAGTTTTTCCAGAGCATTTACGCCCTTGGCAAAAACAATCACGGGAGCGCCGCCGGTTTCCAATCTTTCGCAAATATATTTCAAATATCTGAATGAAAATTCCTCGAAATCCGAAGGCGACAAAATTCCCGCCCAGGTGTCGAAAATTTGAACGGCGTCGCAGCCCGCTTTGATTTTCTCGTTCAAATATTCGACTATCGCATCGGCGAGTTTTTCCAACATTTGATGAGCGATTTTCGGTTCGCTGTAAATCAATCTCTTGACGACATCGAAATTTTTCGAGCCTTTTCCCTCAACCATATAACAGGCGAGCGTCCAGGGCGCGCCGGAAAAACCGATTAGCGGAACTCTGCCGTTCAACTTTTCCTTTGTAACTTTTATCGCTTGAAAAACATAATCCAGCCTTTCCAAAAGGTTCTCCGTTTCCAGTCCTTCGACATCCGCCGCGCTTTTCAAAGGCTTATCAAAAACCGGACCTTTCGATTCGACGATTTCCAAATCCATTCCCATTGCTTCGGGAATCACCAGAATATCCGAAAACAAAATCGCTGCATCCGTCCCGATAATATCAATCGGCTGAACGGTAACTTCCGCCGCAAGTTCCGGCGTTTTACATAGCGTCAGAAAATCCGTCTTTTCGCGGATGGCGCGGTATTCGGGCAAATAGCGCCCGGCTTGGCGCATAATCCAAACCGGCGTCCGCTCGACCGCTTCGCGTTGGCACGTCTTTAGAAATAAAAAATCTTTACTCAAATTCGTTTTTCCTCAAATACTCGGCTAAACCATCGGCAAAAGTTTTTGCCGATGGTTTAGCGGCGATAAAATCTACCCTTAAATTATTCTCTTCAATAAATTTCGCCGTCGTCTGTCCGATAGATGCAATTTTTGCGTCGTCTTGCGAAAAATCTTCAAACTTCGCTAAAAACTCTTCCACGCCCGAAGGACTAAAAAAACAAACGGCGGCAATTTCTCTTTCGGCGAATTTCCTTTTTATTTTATCAAACTTTTCCTCATCGAAATCGGCTGCAACGGTTTGATAAACAATTACTTCTTTTACTTCCGCAATCCCTTCAAGCATTTCGGGAATCACCCGCAAACTGCGACTTCCTCGTAAAAAAAGAAAATTTTTTCCATCAAGTTCCCCTTTCGGAATCAAATTTATCAATTCAACCGCCGATTTTACGTTTTCATCGAAGAACGTTTCAAAACCGGCGGATTCAAGCAAATCATTCGCTTTTTTTCCCAGCACGTAAAACTTTATTTTGGAATTTTTTCTTTTAAACCGCTCCAGAAAAACTTCCGCCGCTTTTGAACTGGTGATAAAAATTCCGTCAAAAAATTCAATTTGCGCGATAGATTTGTCTAAATCTCCTAAATCCGAAACCGGTTCGGTTTTGATTGTCGGAAAATTTATCAACGAAAAGCCTTGCTCAATCAAAATTGAACTGAACTGATCAAATTCCCGAATAACCAGAATCTCCGACATCAAATAACTTCCTTGTGCGCCTGCTGAGCCGCTTTTCGCGCTTCCTCAAGAATTAGCCCCGCGCCGTTTGCAATCATTCTTTCCGCTAAATTTCGCCCTAAATTTCCCGCCGCTTTGCCGTCGCCGACAATCGAATCGCGCAGCGTTACGCTTCCGTCGAAATTCCCGACAAAACTTTCCAATTTGATTTTATCTCTCACAACCGAAGCGAAAGCTCCAATCGGAACCTGACAACCGCCTTCCAGCACGCGCAGAAAACTTCTCTCCGCCGAAACGCAAATTTCAGTTAGAGAATCGTTTATCGGTTTGAGCAGTTCATGGGTTTCCTCGTCATCTCCTCTGATTTCTACGGCAATTGCGCCTTGCCCAACCGCCGGAATCATAATTTCTGTTGGAATAATTTGTTTTATATACTCTTCAAGTCCCAAACGGCTGATTCCCGCAAAAGCCAGAATCATAGCGTCTAAATCCGATTCTTCAAATTTTTTTATCCGTGTCGGCACGTTTCCCCTGATTTCAAAGATCTGCAAATCGCTTCTATAGCGAAGCAGTTGGCTTTTTCGCCGCAAACTTCCGGTCGCTATGCGGGCATTTTTCGGCAATTCGTCAATCGAAGAATAATTTTTGGCAATTAAAACATCGTTTGGAGTTTCCCGTTCAGTTACAGAGCCGATTTTTAAACCTTCCGGCAAACGAGTCGGCAAATCTTTCAGACTATGCACCGCCAGATCAATTTCGCCGCTTAAAAGTTTATCTTCGATTTGTTTGGTGAATAAGCCTTTGTCGCCGATTTTGGAAAGCGCGGTGTCGAGAATAGCGTCGCCTTTGGTCGTAATGATGCGAACTTCAAACTCCGTTTCGGGGAAAAGATTTTGCAGCTTGGTTTTGACGAATTCGGTTTGCCAAAGAGCTAGTTGGCTTCCGCGTGAGCCGATGGTAAATTTATGCTTCAACTTCAAACCTCGTCGTAAAATCTTTGTTTTTCATCGTCACAAGTTTATTAACGACTTCGATATGCCCGGAAAAATTTTCCGCGCCGTTGCGCATCGCCAATTTGTGAAGACCGGACAAATTGCTTAAGAGAAATTCTTTGACGCGGACGATTTCGCCTTGCGTCGCCGCATCCGGCTTCGCGCCGCACTGCATCGAACCGGGCAGAAGCGGAAGCGAGTAATACCAGACAAGAAAATCCGACATCTCATCCATAATAATTCGCTGGACACGCGGCAAATCAGCCATCCGCCGTTGATAATTTTTGTCCACAATCGCGTTTAATTCGTCAACGTTTTTCAGCGTTACACTGCTGCATTCAGCAGTTTCGGGCGCGATGTCGCGCGGAACGGCAATATCAATTAATAAAATAGGGTTTGTTTGATTGGCAAAATCGGCTTTTTCGAGAATCGGTTCGGGCGAGGTGGTCGAGCTAATGACAATGTCGGTTTCGTTTAAGTGTTTTTTGAAATCCGTGA
>DATHTS010000148.1:0-2656 GCA_035462935.1 Pyrinomonadaceae bacterium | reverse complement strand
CACGGTTTCGCTGCTCGCCAACAAAAACCGGAAAGTTGATATTGAGCTTCGCAAGGAAAAAGACAAGAAGCTCTCGTGGCAATTGATGAAATCGGCGGGCGGGAATTTATCGCTGCCGGTTTCAAAAGGAAACGCCGAAGTGATTTCAGAGACGCTAACTCTCTGGGAGCATAATTCCGCCAGAAAAATCAAAGAACTTGTGATGCTGGTGGTTTTTAATATCAAGCCGAATTTTATGGACGATATTATCAATAACGGCACGAAAATCGAGACGGAAGAAGCCGGTTTATACAATGATAATCCGTCGGAAAGAGATGTCGCCGTCAGATTGGCGCGGCTGAATTGAGATTTCTAAGGAGGTTGAATAAGCCGGAGTTTTTCTAAACAGATCGTCTGCAAGCTGCGCGAGGTAACTTGGAAAAGCGAGCTTATTTCCCGATTTACAGCAGGGAAGTCCGATCTCGCTTCCGAAAGGTTTTCAAGAAACAACAGACGTTAAAAGGCTGTCGCTAAAAAAGGATGCGGCGATGGGAGAAGCGCGCGGCAAAAGCGTCCTGAAAAATAATAGGAGAAATAATAAATATGAAATACAAACAAATCAAATGTCTTTTGACATTGGCAGTTTTACTTTTTGCCCAAATAAATACTTGGGCAAGCAATAACGGCACGGCAAATCTGCCGGTGTCGAATGAAGACGTAATTTTGCAGTGGAACCGGGTTTTGAAGGAAACCGTCAGCACGCCCGGACAGCATCCGGCGACGATTATGCCGGTGCGAAGCTACGCGATGATGCACGCGGCGATGTTCGACGCCGTTAATTCGATTGACGGAAGCTACACCCCGTATTTGACGGACGTGCCGGGTTCGAAAAACGCTTCGATTGAAGCTGCCGCCGCGCAAGCCGCCCGCGATGTTCTGGCGGCATTATATCCGAATCTTTCGGCGGTATTTGATGCGGAGCTAGCCGTTTCTTTTGAAGGTATCGAAGAAAATCGCCTGCGACAGGGTATCAGAGTTGGTCGAAAGGTCGCCGAGCGATTGTTGGCAGCACGCGCCAACGACGGCTGGAACGTTACGCCGCCGTCATACATTCTTCCGCCGACGCCGGGCAATTGGCAGCCGACGCCGCCTTCCAACACACCCGCCACGTTTACGCATTACCCGGCGGTTGTGCCGTTTGCCTTAAATTCCAGCGCGCAGTTCGCGCCGAATCCGCCGCCGGCGTTGACCAGCGCGGAATATACCGCCTCATTTAACGAGGTAAAAGATCTCGGCTCGGCGACGAGCGCGACACGCACCGCCGATCAGACGCAGGTCGCAAAACTCTGGGCGAATGTCGGAACTCCGACCAATTTTCTTTTCGTCTGGAACAACGTCGCCCGCACCGCCGCGCTGGCTCGCGGCATAACGACCGTTGAAAAAGCGAGGCTCTTTGCGCTGACGAATATCGCTTTGCACGACGCGCTGCAAACCTCGTTTGCAAGCAAATTTGAACACGGTTTATGGCGTCCGGTCACGGCGATTCGCCGCGCCGACGAAGACGGAAATCCCGATACGACGCCGGATGCGGGCTGGTCATCGCTGATCGGAAATCCGCCGTATCCGACTTACGCAGGAAATATGGCGTCGCTCAGCGCCTCGCAATCAACAGTTCTCGCGCTGTTTTTCGGGCGTGACGATATTACTTTTCAGCATACCTGGGAAGGAGCAGGCGGCGCGACGCGCTCGTATTCGGGTTTTGCGGAAATGGCTAACGAAGCCGCCAACAGCCGAGTTTACGGCGGAATTCACTTCCGTTTCGACAATGTTGCCGGTCAATCCATCGGGCGCAATGTCGGAAATTACATTTTTCAAAACGTTATGCGTCCGCGGTAATGCGTTCGCTAGAGATTCGGTCGGTTAATTCCGACCAAAACTAAAAATAAGGAGCAATAAAATGAAAATCATAAACATAAAAAACATCATCGGGCTTGCCGCTCTGCTCAGCGTTTTTGTGCTGGCGCTTGCCTTCAATCCGGTCGCTCAAGCGGGCGACGACATCCGGCAGCCTGAATTACCGTCTTCCTGTGTCAATTTACAGGTTCCTGAAGGAAATAAGGTTGCTTTTCGCACTTACGCGATTGGCGTTCAGGTCTATAGATGGAACGGCACGAGCTGGGACTTTGTCGCGCCGGTGGCGAATTTGTTCGCCGACGCAGGGTTTAACGGAAAAGTCGGCAATCACTACGCCGGACCGACCTGGGAAAGCAACAGCGGCAGCAAGGTCGTCGCACGGCGTTTGGCAGGCTGCTCGCCGGATTCGAATGCGATTCCGTGGCTGCTTCTTGAGACCGTTGAGACCGATGGACCCGGAATTTTCCGCCGGACAACTTATATCCAGCGGGTCAACACCGCCGGAGGCTTAGCTCCGACGGCTCCCGGTTCGACCGTCGGCGAGGAGGCGAGAGTGCCATACACGACGGAGTATTATTTCTACCGCGCGGAGAATTAATTTGGGGAACACATCCGAAGCTTGTAAACTTCGGATGTGTTCAATACGCGCTTCGAGTTTAATTCCGGGCGCGATTCTAAACAAAATTTATGTCTGATTCTGTTGATCTCTATAACAGCGCTTACGGAAACTTTGCCGCTGCGGTTTTCCGCCAAATTCGCCGCG
>DATHTS010000147.1:0-6400 GCA_035462935.1 Pyrinomonadaceae bacterium | reverse complement strand
AACCTTATATTCAATAAAAGCGGCGGTATCAAGAAGCGGTCTTTTATGCTTGCTCATTTTCTTCCTGACCTCGCCGAATCAGTTCTAACAACAGCATTCCCGCTTCGATTTTCTCGCGCTCCTCTTTCGTATAGCGCTTTTTCGGCTTGAAATCGTGAATCGTGTATTTCGGTTTAGGTCTTTTGTTTTCCTGCTTTTTTCCGTTTCCGTCCTTCATATTTTCCTAATCTCCTCAAGTGAGATTTTAACAGCAAATGTCTTTCTATGAAATCTTTAAATCTTCAATCACCAACTGCAAGCGAGTATTTCCGTTCCAGGTATTCGCTTCCGGCGTGTAGGCTAATTCGATGCGGGTTTTCGGCTTGAGAGTTTGCCCTTTTGATTTTTCAGCGCCGTCCCACCAGACGGCTTCAAACGGCTTTCCGTCTTTATCTGCAAGCCGTAATTTCAAATGTTTCTCCTTCATCACAAACGGCTCATCCACTAAAAACAAATCCTTCGTTGCAAAAACAGGCTTCGGATTTCCCGCGCCGAAAGGCTCGAATCTTTTTAGCTCATCTATTAGATTCAAACTTAAAGTTTGGCTGGAAACCTGCGCGTCAATTTTTATTTCGGGAATAAAATCTTCCGCCGTAAGACAGCTTGAAGCGTGTTCGTGCAATTTTTCCCTTATTTTTTCGATATTCTCCGCTTTGATTGTTAAACCCGCCGCCGCCGCGTGTCCGCCAAACTGTTCAAAATGCTCGGCGCAGCATTCCAAACCTTTTAAAAGATGATAATTTGAAATACTCCGCGCGCTTCCGTGTCCGATTCCGTTTTCCAGCGAAATAACGATCACCGGGCGATAGAGCCTTTCCGCGATTTTCGAAGCCGCGAGACCGATTACGCCGCGATGCCAGCCTTCGCCGACAACGACGATAAAATTCTTATCGCAGATGTTTTTTGTCTCCAGCAGCGCAAGCTCGGTAATTTCACGTTGAACTTTCTGGCGTTCACGATTTCGGCTGTCGAGCGTTTCGGCATATTCCCGCGCTTTTTCAAAGCTTTTGGCTTCAAAAAGCCTGACGACGGTTAAGGCTTCGTCCATTCTTCCCGCCGCATTTATTCTCGGGGCGATTCGAAAACCGATATGATAGCTCGTCATTTCCGAACGGCATTCGGCAACTTCCATCAAAGCCTTTAAGCCGTAATTTTTAGTTCTCGGCAAATCCTGCAAGCCCAGAGCGACTATCGCGCGATTTTCGCCCGTCAACTTCATAATATCCGCAATCGTGCCGATAGCGACGACTTTCAGGAAATGCTCGATAAGATTTTCCCTGCCCTTTTCGCGCAAAAGCGCGTGAGCCAATTTGAACGCCACGCCGACACCGGCAAGATTTTTGTCAGGGTAATCACAGCCCGCCTGATTCGGATTAACAACCTCAAAAGCATTCGGGTTTCCCTTAGCGTCATCCGATAAATGGTGGTCGGTGATGATCAAATCCATCCCGTTTTCACGCGCCCAATCAGCCGCTTCAAAGGCACGACTTCCCGTGTCAACACTGATTGCGAGCGTGTAACCTTTTTCTTTTGCCTCACTTAGCTTTTCGATGTTAATGCCGTAACCTTCCGTAAAACGATGCGGAACATAAAATCCGGTTTTCGCGCCGAGAATTTCCAAAGCTTTCCGTAAAACAACCGTTCCGGTCGTTCCGTCAACGTCATAATCGCCCCAAATTAAGATTTTCTCCTGATTTTCGATAGCTTTCAGAACGCGGTTTACAGCCGTTTTCATTCCCTTTAAAAGATTCGGTTCATGAAGATGTGAAATATGCGGATTTAAGAATTTTTCGGCTTTTTCCTCGGTTTCATAACCGCGCGAAATAAGCAAAGCTGCGGAGAGCGGCGAAACTTTCAATGAGTTTGCCAAAATTTTAATTTCTTCAAGATTATGTTTCCGATTGTTCCAGCGCTTCATAACATTTATCATTTATCATTTATCATTAAACTTTTGGAAAAAGATTCGAGAATTGTTCAATGGTGAATGATAAATGTTCAGACTTGAGGCGATAATACACCCTGCCACAATAATACCAAAATAACTGCGCCGAGTATGATGCGGTAAATAATAAAAACAGCGGTAGAATTTTTTCGCAGAAAAGCGAGCAGAAACCAAATGGAAAGATAACCTACGATCCCCGAAATAATTGTTCCAACCAGAAGCGGCACAAAACTCTCCGCTGGCAGGATTTTGATTGCTTCTTTAAGTTCGAGCAATCCGCTTGCGCCAATAGCGGGAATCGAGAGCAGGAATGAAAATCTAGCGGCGGCTTCGCGCTTTTGCCCGACGAAAAGCCCGCCCATAATAGTCGAACCCGAACGGCTCGCGCCCGGAATCAAAGCTATAACCTGCGCCAGACCGACGGCAATCGCATCGGTTAAACCGAAATCTTTTATTTCCTTTCTCCGGCTTCCGACCAATTCGGCAAAAGTCAGCAAAACCGCCACGCCGATCAGCATAATCGAAATTACCCAGAGATTTTTCGTCGCCGGACCTTCGATAAAATCTTTAAATAACAAACCAACCACGCCAATCGGAATCGAGCCGATAATAATCAGCCAGCCGAGCCACGCTTCTTCCGAGAGCCAGAGCGGACGCACACCGTGCGTTCCCGAAAATCTCATTCTTCGCTTGTTAAATAAAAAAGACCAGTGGTCGCGGACAAACGCCGCCGAAATACTCCAAATATCCGACGCGAAATAAACGAAAACCGCCGCCAGCGTGCCAAGTTGGATAACCGCAATCGTTGCTGTTATTTGTTCGGGGTTTCCGTTATAGAGATTTGTCCAACGGCTCGCAAAAACAAGATGCGCGGTTGAACTGATTGGAATAAATTCGGTTAAGCCCTGAACAATACCGAGAATAATTGCCTGTAATAAATCCATTTAAAAAAGCGCAGATTTGAAAAAAAACAAAATCAATCCGCTTCAAAATTTGTAACCGTTTTAAGTTGATTCGTCAAAGACAGGCGGCTTTTTTCAGCCGTCAACCGGGCTTTTCACGCCGAGCCGATGCTGCCGCAAAACATGCGTGTAAATCATCGTGGTCGAAAGTTCTTTGTGTCCGAGCAATTCCTGAACGGTGCGAATGTCGTAGCCGTCTTTAAGCAGATGCGTGGCAAAAGAGTGGCGAAGTGTGTGCGGGCTGGCATTTTTTGCGATACGGCTTTTTCGCAAAGCGTCTTTAAAAGTTTTTTGCAGAGAGGAAGGCGAAACGTGATGCCTGCCGGTCGCTCCGGTGCGCGGATTTTTGCTTAAACTTTTTGAGAGAAACAGTAGGGCGAAAAGCGCTTGATTTTGAGTTGATGCCGAAACGTTACATTCAACCGCCAAATGCGTCAGAAACGCCTCGACCTCCGCCCCCTCATTTCCGCCGGATGTCTGACGTTATGAAAAAAAACATAACGCCGAATCCATTTGATATAAGTCTGTTCGGTTTGATAACTGTAATGTCGAACGCGCATCACTGCCCGAACCTGGTCAAGTAATTTAGACATAATTTTATAATTCGCGGTAATTTATTATGCCGATTTCGCAAATTGCCGTTAAAATAGCCCACAACCATATAAAAGTCAAATATTCATTGACTTTTGGAATTAAACTGAACTATAAATAATTCGGTGTAACACGAATCTAATTCGGGTGAATACAAAGTTCGATGCTTACGGGTAAAAATTACGTTTGATTTCAGTTGGAGGCTTTATGGGAAAAGTCAATAAACAACTCCCTTCCGGTGAAACAGTAATTTATGAGGCAAAACTTCATTGGAAAATCTTTATTCTGCCAACTTTGATTTTACTTTTTGGTGGCTACTTATACTTGAACGAATGGTTTATTCTCTCATATCCGTTTTTAGGTATTGGTTTTATTTGGCTGGTGATCTTTGGACTAATACCGTATCTCGCAAATAAATTTTTCGTCACTACTAAACACGCAAGTCAAAAGCATGTATTTCCTTCATACTTCTCGAATGACATCCCCTTAAATCAGATAAGCGGCATACTTGTTGAAATTCCGGTTTTAGGCAGAATTTTAAATTATGGTAATGTAGTTTTCCAAAGTGCATCCGGCAAGCAAGTATTCAAAGATGTTTATTCACCAAAAGAATTTAGGCAAGCGATTGAGGAAGCAAATAGTTCTCAGACAAAATCGGACGAAAATACATCCAAAGAAATCACATCGGAAAATAGCATTCTGCCGACTAAAGCAATCTCCGTCTTACCATCCGAACTAGAAAGAGTCCAAAGTGAGTTCAAATTCTATTCACCTGCTCAAAAATCTATCCGAACAGCGCCTTTGCCGAAAGTAGGTGAGGAATGGATACTCCAACGAACTTTGCCCTCTGGCTTGCTTCTAATTCGCGATAAAACGGACGAGTCCTTTTGGAAACTAATTAAAGATTTCATTCCAGAAGTAGTTTTGGGAAGAGATATTTATGCCGATTTTGACGAAAGACCGTATTTATACCACATTGAAAAATTTAAGGATGAAGACGCTCGACGAGGAATTCAATTGCGTGAAACTATTTCAGTTGCGTGGCATCCAGTGGGAAATTTACTTGCGACCGCCGGAGATGGAAATATGCCCAGGATTTGGGATGTTTCAACGGGAGAAGCAATAGCTAAAAGGGTGATTTGGCACACAATGTCACCTAGGTTTATTTGTTGGTCGCCTGATGGGAAATTATTTATTTCAGGTGAAAGTATTTTGGATGGAGTCACTGGAAAATATTTGTGTGGAACTAATGCGGAATGGAACAAGTATTCTGCTAACTCAAGTATTACATTTGAACATTTGAGAGGTCTTTATGCTCACAGTGGAGGGATGTTTCATCTTTTGTCCAATAATAATTTTAACCATTGGCGACCTAATACCAAACAATTCGTTAATCGCGCATCTGAGAGAAATCTTATTGTCCGAAACGGATGTTCTGGAAAAGTTGAGAAAATTATTGACTGTGGCGAAGAATCATCTATCGAAGATTTCGCTTGGCATCCGAAAGGGCGATTTATAGCAGTTTCGTTTAGGGAACATAACATCCGTATCATTGATGTTGACGAAGCAAAAATTGTGGATGATTTATCTGTTCAAAATCTTGTTGGTTGGAGTCTTGACGGAAAAATTTTAGTTGCGAGAGAGGATAAAAATAAAGATGATTTTGTAGTTTGGGATGCACTTGAAACTAAAGAAAAACCTATGCCTGAAGAAATTGAAAATGAGCTTTGGTTTAAGCGGTTCTCAACAAACATCAGTGCTGATGGATTGCGATATATCAAGGTTAGACAATACAGAGAAGGTAATATTTATTCATTAGAATCCGACGAGTTGCTCTTTACTTTGCCGAAAGAAACTCAATCTGCGGCTTGGCATCCGACTGATGGAGGATTATTAGCAACTTGTGGCGGAAGCGAAACACATATTTGGAGAGTTTGAATTCAATATAACGCCGCATCGAACAAGTTATTGGACGCGAGGCGCATAAGCTATCTTCTTATCAAATTGTGTGTTTTGCGCCCGCGTCAATGCCGCCGTTAAATCTATTCACGATATTTAGCCCCGCCCGCAATCTTGTCATACAGCCAAGCCGGGAAAACTCGACCGGCGCGAACAAGCGTCGCTAGTTGCCAGGGGAATGCGGCAAATTTTTTCTTTTTTTCGATGGCGCGGAGAAAATAAGGAATTGAATCTTCGAGTTCCATTAAAAACGGCATCTTGTTAGCCCTGCCGGAAGTCAGAGGAGTTTTGATAAAACCGGGTTGGATAATTGTAACGGCGATTCCCTTGTTTTGGACATCGAGCCGCACGCTTTCAAAATACGCCGTCATTCCCGCTTTTGAAGCGCAATAAGCCGCTGATTTGGGTAAGCCGCGAAAACCTGCCAGGGAGGAAATTGCCACGATTTGCCCGCTTCCCTGCTCCATCATCTGAGGCAAAACCGCCGAAACCGAATTAACCGCGCCGACCAGATTCGTGTCAATCACACGGCGAAAATCCTGCGGCTTCAAATCTTTGGCGTGTTTCGCACCGCCGCCGATTCCGGCGTTGGCAATCAAAATATCAATTTTTCCAAACTCGTTTCTGAGTTCATTAGCCGCGTCCTGAACGGCAATTTCATCTGTAATGTCGCACGGAAACTCTCTCGCCGCAGTTCCCTTTCGCTCGCATTTGGCGACCAGATCGCGCAAAAGACTTTCGCGCCGCGCAAGCAAACCTAAAATCGCGCCCCGTTTGGCTAACTCCAAAGCCAAAGCCTCGCCGATGCCGCTCGACGCGCCGGTTAGAAATACAACTTTATCTTTCCAAAAGGACATAGATTTTTAATGGAAAACGGATAACGAAAAATGGAAAATATTTAATTATC
>DATHTS010000146.1:0-5214 GCA_035462935.1 Pyrinomonadaceae bacterium | reverse complement strand
AGTTCTATTTATTCTTTCTGCCGCGTCCCTTCGGTTCGGCGGCTGAATCTTCGTTTAATCTTTCAAGCGGCAAAGCCGTCGTTTCTTTAATTGTCTGCAAAACTACCGTCGTTTTGGTCGTTGCGACGTTCGGAACGTTTTTCAATCTCTCTCGCAAGAGCCGCGATAAATCTTCTGTATCTCTAACGCGCACTTTCAACAGATAAGAATCTTCGCCCGCTACGTCGTGGACCTCCAGAACTTCGGGAATTTCCGCCAGAAATTTATCCGTCTCGCCGCAGCATTCGTGCGTACGAACGGCGACAAACGCCGTCAAGCCGAAACCGACCTGCGCCGCGTCAATCTCCGTCGCGTAACCGCGAATCAATCCGCGCTCTTCCAGTTTCCTGATACGTTCCAGAACGGCGGACGGCGCAAGCCCGACTTGCCGCGCTATTTCAGCATTAGCTATTCGAGCATCTTTCTGAACAATGTTCAGTATTTGTGTATCTATGTTGTCAATCATTCTAAATAAAAACCAATTCCAAGAATAATATTCGGAAAAAGATTTGTCAAGCGATTTTTTTGTCTTGGAAAATAATTTTTGAGCTTATAAAATCCGGCGCTTTATATTTATCAAAACCAATCGGATAAACTATTCTTGAGCTAAGGAGAAAAACGATGAGCGCGGTTATTTCTTTTCCAAAAACAAAAGACGAAATCATTTCCTACAATCCGGCGACCAACGAGGAAATCGGCAGAGTTGCCGTAACTTCCGATAGAGAAGTGCAAGCAGCGGTTGAAAAATCACGCGAAGCATATTCGAAATGGCGCGAAACTTCATTCAAAGAGCGCAAAAAATTTGTGATGCGGGCGCGTGAAGTGATTTTGTCGGAAATGGACGAGATCGCGCGTCTGATCTGCGATGAATCGGGCAAACCGGTTGCCGAAGCGCTCTCGATGGAAATCGTGCCCGTGCTGGATTTAATGCAGTATTTTGCGCGAAACGCCGCGAAAATTCTCAAACCGGAAAAAATCAATATCGGTCTTTACGCAACGCTCGGGCGTTATTCAAAAATCATTTACCAGCCGCTCGGCACAATCGGAATTATTCCGGCTTGGAATTATCCTTTTTCGATTCCTCTGGGCGAAGTTGCAATGGCTTTGATGGCGGGAAACACGGTGATTCTAAAGCCTTCGGAAATCACGCCTTTTATCGGCTTGAAAATCGGCGAGATTTTTGAAAAAGCCGGATTGCCGGAAAATGTCCTTCAGGTTTTGACCGGCGACGGGCGAACCGGCGCGGCGATTGTTGACGCGGGCGTGAACAAAATTATGTTCACGGGAAGCGTGGTGACGGGAAAGAAAATTGCGGAAAATGCGGCAAAGCATTTAACTTCCGTTGTTTTAGAACTCGGCGGCAAAGACCCGATGATTGTTTTTGCTGATGCGAATCTGAATCTCGCGGCGGAAGCGGCGATTTGGGGAGCATTCTGCAATTCCGGTCAATCCTGCTCGTCGGTCGAAAGGCTTTATGTCGAAGAATCCGTTGCCAAAGAATTCACCAATCTGGTCGTCGAAAAAACAAAACGGCTCAGACAAAACTACGGAAGCGATGAAAATGCAGATATTGGCGCGATGTCTTCGGAAAGACAGTTGAAAATCGTCGAAGACCACGTTGAAAGTTTTCAAAAAGAAGGCGCGAAAATTCTCACGGGCGGCAAGCGCAATGAAAGCTTCAGAGGAACGTTTTTCGAGCCGACGGTGATCGCCAACGCGACCAACAAAATGCGCGCGATGCGCGAGGAAACTTTTGGTCCGACTCTGCCGATTGCCACTTTCAGAACCGAAAAAGAAGCCGTCGAACTTGCCAACGACACGGAATTCGGCTTGACGGCGAGCGTCTGGACGCGGGATTTGAAAAAAGGCAAGCGCGTCGCCGAAAAAATCGAAGCCGGAACTGTCTGCGTCAACGAAGTCCTCTACACGCACGGCATCGGGCAAACGCCCTGGGGCGGCTTTAAAAATTCCGGTTACGGCAGAACGCACGGCAAACACGGTCTGATGGAACTCGTCCAGCCGCAGCACATTCACGTCAACCGTTTCGCCATTCTGCCAAATCCGTGGTGGCTTCCCTATTCGCCGAACGCGGTCGAAACCTTTCGCGGCTTCGCCAAATATTTTGCGACCGGCTCGCTTTTTCAAACAATGAAACTCGCGCCGCAATTCTTGAAAAGACTAAAGGAATTGCGTAAAAAATAAACCGAACTCTGCGGTCTTCCTGACAAAATTTTATGGAGAAGGCTTTACAAAAAAGAAAAAGAAGAATCGAATTTATAAAACAGAGGCTTTTACGCAAAGGTTTGCCGCGCGTTCAGATTTCGATAATTCTTCTTTTGACTGCTCTGGCAGGTTTTCTAACGTCATATTCGCTTTTGCACGCAGGCGTTTCCTCGATGGCGCTACGTTACCCGATTGCGATTTTAATTGCTTACTGCGTTTTTCTGCTTTTACTGCGCGTTTGGATTTGGCTTCAAAAAAACAGCCCGGATTTTGATTTGCCGGGATTGGATTTCGGCAGCAGTTCTTCCGTTTCGACAGGCAGCAGTAATGCAAATTTTGAATTCGGCGGTGGCGGCGATTTCGGCGGCGCGGGCGCGGGCGGAAGTTGGGGAGAAAGTGGTTCGTCTTCGTCAATCTCAGCCGACAGTTCCATTCTGGATAATGTCAGTTTCGATCTGGATTCGGAAGAACTTGGATTATTGATTCTCGCCGTTGTCGCAATAATCGGCGGAATGCTTGCTTCTCTCTATATTATTTACATCGCGCCCGTTTTGCTGGCGGAAATTCTGGTTGACGGAGTTTTGATCGCCGGATTGTATAAGCGTGTAAAAGGTATCGAGCAAACACACTGGTTAAAAACAGCCGTCAAAAGAACGATTGCTCCAGCTGTCCTGGTCGCCATTTTCTTCACAATTGCCGGATTCGCCCTGCAAAAAGCCGTTCCCGAAGCGCGTTCCGTCGGCGAAGTTTGGAGTTATATAAAAGCCGGATAAGTTATAGAAGAAGTAATTGCAGGTTTGGCTGAATTGTTGATATTTGGTTTTCCGTGTAAGTATTTATGCGGAATTTACAAGTTGATTTATATCATAAATTAGACTGAAATAGAGATTACTTACACGGAAATAATTCCGTTCAATACAAAGTTATGCTGCTTTCTCTAATCTATAATAGAAAGGATTTATTATGGGACCGGAATATATTGATCTTATCAAAACTTTAGCGCCAGTGGTGACTGTCATTATCGGTGCATGGCTAGGTTCGCGGTTTACTCGCGGTAATACCTTTCAGACTTTAAGTCTCCAGAATGAGCAGAAAATGAAGGAGATTGCTTCTGAAAGGAAGCATAAGGAGAAAGAGAACCTACGTTCATGGTTTGAGGATTATGCTATAAACAGATGCATTGATCCTCTATCAGCAGAAATATTGTTCATTCAGAATTTGTTTGTGCAGGTAGCCTCTAAAAAGAGAACTAGAGTTGAACTGAAAATAGAAATACCTCCTATTCCGTTTGATGCGTGTGTCCGATTATTCAATCTCACTGGGGCTACAGGTTTCCCTTACTTACTGCATATGGCGCGTCAGGCTCTCACTTATGATATAGATGAAAAAGAGTGTCAGAAATACACACAGTTTCTTAATGGTATTCTTATTGGGCTTCTTAAGTTGAAGCAAATATTACTTGACATTGAAATCAAACAGAAGAGCGATCTTTATGAAATTTGCAATAACCCTTTGGTTCGTCAAGGCGGTGAATTTTTGGATAACTCTATTTCTAACATGTTCGAGCTAGATAAATCTGCTATTGGTGGGGACATGTCAGATATGTTACGTAGAATGGCGCAGAAAGCTGCGGACTCATCTGATACACAGATTCAAAAAAAGGAATAGAAATGTATCTGAGATGTGTAAACTGGCGGCACAGCATAACAACTCATTCAACCGGAGCGCGAATAGCGCGGCTTTCATACGCGAGACTTGGCTTTAATGGCGGTTCGTCGCGTCCGGTTAATTCGGGCGTTCCATCGGCTCGCCGGAATTTCAAAATTATAAGTTTCGCCGTGCGCTAGATAGATAATTTTTTCGGTTAATCCGGCTTCTTCCACGGCGCGTTTGAAGTCTTCGAGCGGGAATTTGAAAACGTCGGAATGATTACGGTTGCCGTGCCCATAGAAAAAACTGAACCTGTTGAAAAATCGGGAGTTGTATCCGTTGAAGATTGGAGTTGAATGGTTTCTGACATAAAAATCCCCTTGCTCGCTCGTAAAATTTTCGATATGAAAAAGTTATCACACGAGTTTCCGGCGGGCAAGGGAATGTGTCAACTAAGTGATTTTAATAGAACAGCTTTCTGCCAATGTTTGAATGAGCGCATCATCCGTAATTTTACTGCTCTTCGCTCATCTTCTTTTTAAGTTGAACAATAAAAGATTCAACCGCGGTGCGCTCATTGCTGTCGGGAAAATCCTTTAAAAATCGTTGATAGAGCGCGATAGCTTCTTTATCACGGTCAAGTTTTTCGTAAATTTCACCGAGCAGAAGATAAACGACCGGTTCGGAAGCGGAAAGCTGTTCGATGGCTTTTTGGAAATGTTTAATCGCCTGCTCAAAATTGAGTTTCTCGCTTTGAAAATCGCCGCTCGCGCCTTCTCCGCCGGCTTTTTCCTTAAAGAGCAAGCCTAAACCGGTATAGGATTCGGGCTGAAATCCTTTACCTTCTTTGATGGCGCGGTTAAACGAGGCAATCGCTTTTTCCTCTTCGCCTAAATCCTTGTAAATTCTGCCTTCGACCGCCGAAGCTTCCGGGTAAATCAGACGCGCCCGGCGAGCATTTTTGATTGCTTCGAGCGCGGCGTCCATTTCGCCCTGCTCGGCTAAAACGCGCGCCATTCCGAGATAGGCTTCCGCATATTTCGGACGCAGCTTGACCGCTCTTTGATACATCTCGACGGCTTTGTCGCGGTCTTCTCCGGCTAATTTTTCGGCTTGCTGATAAGCTAGCTCGGCTTCGTCGGTGGTTTTCACCAGCGCGATTTTCACGTCGCCTTTCTGCACGGCGGTCAGATTTTGCGCGGCTTCCTTGAAACCTTCGGCGCGGACACGGATTTTCCTGATTCCCGCCGCAACGGGTTTGACCGTCAGTTTGCCGCTTTCGTCCGTTACGCCGCGCCGGAT
>DATHTS010000145.1:0-3789 GCA_035462935.1 Pyrinomonadaceae bacterium | reverse complement strand
AAATTCCTTGAGCGTTTGCCGTGTTATTTCATCATTTGAAGAAAAACCTAAATCTTCAAACTTCTCCGCGCCGAAAAGATTTGCAAAAGCGAAAACTTCTTCGGGCGAATTAAATAAAAAGGTGTCAATCGCGCCGCCGGTTAAAAGCGCCTTTATTTTTGGCAACTCGGCATCGGGTTTAAGCCGGTAAATTTCAATTTCCGATACTTCCGCTTTTCCGGCGCGAAGCAGGTTGCTTAAATCGCAAACGCTTTCGGTTTTTTTCAAAATCAGAAAACGTAGATTTTCAATTTCAACGGCAAAATTACCGATAGCCTGAAAAACATTCTCCGGCTGAAAATCCGGCGGAATAACATCCGAATGGATTTGCACGAAACGAAGCCGGTCGGAAACGGCTTCGCCGAAAGCACAAATTCTTACAGCGTCGAGTTCAAAAAAATCAATGCCGGATTCTTCAAGCCTTTGAAGAAAAACTTCGACGGCGAAAACGTCAAGGAAAACTAACCAATCAAAATCAGCCGGATTTTGCAACTTTTGCAAATCAGCGTCCGGAAGCTCAACGGCTTCGATTTCGGGAAAATTTATTCTAAAAACCTTTGCGCCCTGCTCTTCCAACCCTGAGATAATTTTTCGATTGGCTGGTCGGTCGAAAACGGCGTAAGTTTTATCAATCGGCATATCGGTTTTATAATAGCAATTTGCATTTGCCGGTTAAAAAAAGTAAGTTTGATTTCGACGGTTTCCGTCATCTTTTTAGATTTTCCAAAGATGAAAGCAATGATTTTAGCCGCCGGTTTCGGCACGCGGCTTTTTCCTTTAACCATTGACCGCACCAAGCCCGCGATTCCTTTCCTAGGCAAACCGCTGGTCGGATATGTCGCCGGATACATCGCCAAATTCGGATTCCGCGACATTGTCGTCAATCTCCACCATCAGCCGCAATCCGTGATAAACGCGCTCGGCGACGGCAGTCGTTTCGGTGTGCGGATAAATTACACGCTCGAAGAACCGAACATTTTGGGGACAGCCGGCGCGCTGGACAACGCGCGTGAATTTCTGGAAGACGACACATTTCTCATCGTCAACGGCAAAATCATCACCGACATAGACATTTCAAAAGCCCTCGAAACCCATAAAAAAACCGGCGCTCTGGCGACAATGGTTTTAAAGGAAAATCCCAAACGCGAAAGATTCACCGAAGTTTTCACCGAAAACGGTTTTGTAACCGGCTTCGGCGATTTCCCGACTCAAAACTCAAAACTCAAAACTCAAAACTCGCCATTAATGTTTACGGGAATTCACATTCTCGAACCGCGTGTTTTTGAATACATTCCGCGCGGAGTTTATTCGGATATCGTGCCGACTTTTTACAATCCGGCGATAAAAAACGGCGAGCGCATCGCCGCGCATATCACCGGCGGCAACTGGTTTGAGCTTTCGACCATTCCGCGCTATCTGGATATTTCGCTGGCGATGATGAACGGCGCGAATGTTTTCAAAGGCGAAAACTGCTCGCTGGAAACTTCCGCCAAAATTTCAAATTCCATTATCTGGGATGAAGTCAAAATCCAGTGCGGAGCGGAACTAAACCGCGTTATAATTGCCGACGGCGTTTCGATTAAAGGCGGCGAAAGATTTGAAAACGCGGCGATTGTCCGCGCCGATATGGTCAGAAACTGCCGTGAAGTTCCCGAAAAGGCTTTGCAGGGCGAATTTGTCGGCGATAATTACGTTGTCCCGCTCGCGGCGGAAAAACAGGAACAAGCGAGTGTGTGATAAAATTTCTTGAATATGGTTTCCGGTTTTTCTGCGTCGCCCATTCAAAGGCTGCATCAATTTCTTAAAGATAATCAGCAAATCGAAGCCGTCCAACCGCTAACGCCGGATGCTTCGACCCGCGAATATTTTCGCATCAATTGGAACGACAAATCTGCGATTGCCTGCGTTTATCCCGAACCTTTCGACGCCCTCGAAAATTCCTATCTTGACGTAACAACTCTTTTCCAAGCCGGAGGTTTGCCGGTAGCGGAAATTTACACGGTTGACGACGATGCCGGCATTATTATTCAGGAAGATTTCGGCGATTTGATTTTGCGCAATGCACTTCGCGAAGCTTTGCCCGATGAGCGTGAAAATTTAATCAACAAAGCTATCCGCCTGATTCCAAAAATTCAAGCCGCAACCAAAAAAGCCTTTGAATTAAATTCCATCGCCTCGCGTCTGAAATTCGACGAGGAAAAACTGCTCTGGGAATTAAATTTTTTCAAGACGCATTATTTTGAAACTCTGCGAAAAGTAAAACTCCCGGAAACGGAAGATAAATTGTTAAGCGCAGAGTTCACGGAGCTTTCCCGCGAATTGGAGCGCCACGCGAAAGTTCTCTGTCATCGGGATTTTCACGCCGCAAATCTAATGATTGACGACGAAAACCGCCTCCGAATTATTGACCACCAGGACGCTAGAATCGGCTCGGTCGCTTACGATTTGGTTTCGCTTCTTCTCGATAGAATACACGAGCCGCCCCCAAATGATTGGCTAAAAGAGAAAAAATATTTCTTCTTGGCGGAACGCGAAAGTTTGGGCTTGGAAGAGATTGATGAAGCCGATTTTGACTATGAATTCGATTTGATGACCGTCCAGCGCTGCCTGAAAGCCATCGGCACGTTTTCTTTTCAATCGGTCAATCGCGGCAAAACTCATTATGTTCAATTCATCGAACCTATGTTTGAGGTGGTTCTTAATTCTTGTCGGAAACTTGATAGATTTCCGAATTTACAACAAATTATCGGAAACACAGCGCTGACAGATATTTTAATGCAGGGGCATTAATTTACAATAACTGAATTTACAAATGAAGTTCGTGCCAGAAAAGGTTAGAAAAACGATATTAAAAAAGGAACTAGAAGTATATTCGCTTAAAAAGACGGCAAGATTAGCAGGTTAATTCTGGACTTTAGGTGCCATAACAACTATATTCAGCCTGTTTTATGTTCGATCAACACTGATTGTTAGCGGAGAAACCGTATTGACGGACGAAATAATACCGGGCGGTAAAGTTCTGCCTATCGGCGGCGTAAAGGAAAAACTTCTGGCAGCCCGCCGTTTTGGTCTGAAAACAATTATTCTGCCGGAAGAAAACGAAAAGGATTTAGCCGATATTCCCGAAGAAGTGCGCGAAGATTTAACGATTCACGTGGTTGACCTGATTAACGAAATTCTGCCATCTACTCTCGAACCGGAAAAGACTCAGGAAGTCATCGAAATGCCGCAAGTCTGGACGGACAATAAACCGTCAACCGATATTTCGGTGATAATTGAGTAATTAAAATGTTAGATTAAAAGAAGTAAATGTGCTTGTTTAATTTTTATTTTCTGCACTTTCTTCACCGGATTTTTTTGTGTCTTTATTTTGGTCATCAATATTCTGGTAATCTATAACAATTCCGAATCTTGGAGGATATTTCTTTCTTCGGAATGTCGGAAAAACTATTCGTTCACCGTGAACCACAGCCCTGATTTTCTCCCCATTTTTTTTAAACATATCTATTGAATACTTATCCGTAAATGTTTCTTGGATGCTTTGTTTAAGTATTTCACTATATGTTCTGATACTGTCGGGTGTTAGAATTGATTCGAAAGTCCTTCTAGTTCCCGATCCAGTTTCTTTAAGGTCAGGTTCATTTTGATAACCAAGCAATTTCACAAAGCTATCGTTAACAACTTCAAATTCATTTTCGCTATTGAGGCGAACATATGGACTTTCAGCTTCCGTCATTACTCTGTCTATTT
>DATHTS010000144.1:0-2931 GCA_035462935.1 Pyrinomonadaceae bacterium | reverse complement strand
AAGGCGTCGCGGCGCATTGTAAGTATAAGGAGAAAAAACTCGGTCAAAACGAAGAAGACGAAAATCTCGACGAGCTTCGTAAAACCGTCGAAAAACTTCTTCTTCCTTTAGTTGAAACGACTGAAAGCAACGAAGATTCGGAAGATTTTATCGAATCTTTGAAACTCGATTTGTATCCGAAAGACGTTTACACTTTCACGCCGATGGGCAAGGTCATTCAGCTTCCCCGCGGTTCGACGCCGATTGATTTCGCGTATGCGATTCACTCGGAGGTCGGCGATACATGCACCGGCGCGAAAATAAACGGGCGTATTGTGCCGCTGAAAACCGAACTGCAAAACGGCGATGTTATTGAAATTTTAACCACGCCGAATTCAAAGCCCTCGCGCGATTGGCTCAATCACGTCGTAACTTCTCGCGCCCGAAATCGCATCCGGCATTGGATTGCCGAGCAGCAGCGCGCCGATTCCATCGAAATCGGGCGAAAACTGCTCGAAAAAGAAGCCGAGAGGTTTCGGGTTGTTCCGAAAAAATTGCTCAAGAATGAAGGTGAATTACAGCGAATCGCTAACGAATACGGCTTAAGCCGAGCCGAGGATTTGCTGGCATCCATCGGCTACGGCAAAACTTTGCCGCGCAATGTCCTGGCAAAACATCTCGGCGCGGAAAAATTTGCCGAGCTCGACCCGGAAAAACGAAAAGAAACCGCCCTTGAAACGGGCGTCAAAGCCGTCAAAAAATTTATCGGTTTAGGCGAAGACGCCATTGTGGTTAAAGGCGTGGATAATCTGCTAACGACGCGGGCGCGCTGCTGCAATCCGCTTCGCGGCGAGGATATTATCGGCTATATTTCGCTCGGCAAAGGCATCGTGGTTCACAACAAACGCTGTAAAAACGTCCAGCAATTGATGATCAACAAAGACCGTATCGTTGATGTCGAATGGGCGAAAAGCGATAAAAACGAGATTCAATCGGTAACGATTCTGGCAACCACGGAAAACCGGACGGGAATGCTGGCGGGAATTACCAACGCGATTGCCGAAATCAAAACCGGAATTCGTGACGCCAGCGCTAAAGTTTCGCGCAACGACCGCGGTTTAATCGAAGTTACCGTTGAAGTTTATGATAAAAAACACCTCGATAAAGTAGTTACCTCAATCGAGCAAGTGCCGGGCGTGATTGCTGTGGAAAGAATTAATCCTTAATTTTTCTGTAAGGTAAACATCTTCTTTTCTTCTTCTTTAGGAATAAAATAGAGAACTGAAGATAAATCTCCTTTGTTATGCGCCTTTTCATTGTTAGGCGCGTCGGAGCCGGTTTTGCCGAAAAGCTGGTAAGTCAGTCCAAAGGAATCCTGAAAAAGCTCGTAAGTAATCATCCTGCCTCTGCCTTTTTCGGTATGAGTAAGTTGCTGTCTTTTTAATTGTTTTTCAAAAGCATTTGAGAAAGAATAATCAACCAGCGAGATTTGTTTTTTCGGGCGAAGCTCAATCGAGCGGAGTTTATATAAATATTTAGAATCAATGTAATATACGGTTTTTTTACCATTTTCGTCGGAGTCTTCTTTCATTGAATCAATTTCGTAATAAGAAAATGTAACCGTCCAATCAGCATCGTAATCACAAAAATATTCGCATCCTTCGCCAAAAACCCTCTTCACCGTTTCTTTGGTAGAAACGCCGAGTTTTAGTCCTTTGAGTTTTCCTTTTCCGAAAAACTCAAAACCTTGTAATTCATTCGGATAAGGATTATTTTGCGCTTGAGCGGCTGATGCGAGAGCCAGCGTCAGAAGAAAGATCAAACCGATGATGAGTTTTATAACTGTCATAACTGTAAGTTAGACGAAATAAATTTATTTTTTGCCGTTTGTCGCATTTTAATCTTAACGAATCGCAAAGTCTAGTTTTTTGAGTAAAAGATTAATTTGAAAATAAAATTTATTGATACTTTTATTCTCTAATTTTCGCGTTTATTGATGAAGGGCAAACGATTTGATTGCTTTGAAATAAATTTTAGATTTTAAGAGGAATAAATATATGGCAAACGTATTATTATCAAATAAATTTTTGACGCTGAACAAAAAAAACAAGAGGGCGAATGGAATAGACAATTTTGTTTTCGGACAAAAAATGAATTTAATTACAAAGCTTTTCGGCTGCTGGCACAATGATTTAAGCCGTCCATTTGTGCAGGGGAAAACAGCGTATCGAAGCTGTCTGCAATGCGGCGCGAGAAAGCAGTTCAACCCGGAAACTTTGGAAACGCACGGAAGCTTTTACTTTCCGCCGGTTGTAAAAGAGCAGAGAGTTTGATTTTGTAGAAAGTTTGATTTTCTACTTTTTCTGCAAAATATACATAATTTTCTCCTGTTGAGGGGAAATATTATAAATCACGGAAAACAAATCTTTCTTGTTATAAACTCTCTCGTTCTTTGCCTTTATATTGTCATAATCTACGCCGCTGAAAAGCTCGTAAACTAATCCGTCGGAATCCTGAAAAAGCTCGTAAGTTACCATTTTGGTTTTGCTTGAATTAGGCTCTTTTGTGACCTCGCTTCTTGAAAATTTTTGAAACGGGTTCGGAAAAGAAACATTTGCGAATGAAATAGTTTTTTTCGGGCGTAATTCTATCCTGCGAAGGATTCCAATATATTTAGGATCGAGATTATAGACGGTTTTTTTGCCTTTCGGGTCGGTTTCTTCTTTTATCCAATTATTTTCGAAAAATCTGAAATGGACACTCCAATCCGCGTCATAATCGCAAACAGACTCGCAGTTTTCGCCAAAAACCCTTTTCACATCTTCCGTGGTAGAAACGCCGGGTTTCAGCCCTTTTAGTCTTCCTTTTCCCAAAAACTCATAACCCTTCAGCTCATTCGGATAAAGATTATTTTGGGCTTGAGCGTCCGGCGCAAAAACAAATGCCAAAAAA
>DATHTS010000143.1:0-2124 GCA_035462935.1 Pyrinomonadaceae bacterium | reverse complement strand
TCGCCGACCGTTACCTCACGCGCATCTATCCAGAAAGATTTAACGGAAACCTCGTGAACGGGCGCTTCGTGCGGCATCCCGTCCTCGCTTCCCATCAGAAACTCTCCGCCTTCGATAAACACCATGGAAGATTTGTTTTCTCCGTTGTTATTTTCCGGTGAAGCTAAATTTCTTTGCTCCAAATCGGTTTCTAAATTTGCCTGCCGGCAGCCGCTGAAAAAGATAGCCGTCAGCACAAAAAACTGAAGAAATAAAATTTTTTGTAGAGATTTCATTTGAAAATTTATTTTGGATTTACATTATGTCTTAGAAATCAAATTTTACAAAATTTTTTGTAAAATAATGCTGAATCAGATTCCGTTTTTTCTATCTTCTCAATAGCTTGCCTGCAAAAATCCGGTTATCGAACGCGGTTTGGAAAATTCATAACAGCTTTGCGATAATTTAGATTGCGCGGCAGTTTCCGTTTCCAACTTATAAATTAATCTCCGAATCTAAAAAGGCGGAAAATAAAACGAAGCGTTAAAAATCGTGGTTAATATATTTCTTAAAATTTTCGGCTTTTCTATATTCGGAATCCTTGTGAGTATTGGAATAATTTACGGTTCGCTCGCGTGGTCGGAAGGCGAGCCTGCCGCTGAACGCGCTTTTTTCAGACAGGAAATATCTCGCCCGCTGGTTATCGCCCACCGGGGCGGCGCCGGACTGTATCCTGAAAACACCCTGCACGCTTTTAAAGGTTCTTCAGATTTAGGCGTGGATGTTATCGAACTCGATGTGCGCGGGACGGCGGACGGAACGCTTGTCGTGATTCACGACGCGACGGTTGACAGGACGACCAACGGAAGCGGGCGAATAAGCGAGATGACACTCGAAGCGGTCAAAAAGCTGAACGCGGGTTATCGCTTTTCGCCTGACGGCGGAAAAACTTTTCCGTTCCGCGAAAGCGGCGTAACCGTCCCGACTTTGCCGGAAGTTTTTGCGGCATTGCCCGATGCCAGATTCAACATCGAAATAAAACAGGAAACGCCCTCGCTCGTCAAACCTGTGTGCGGTCTGATTCGTGAGCGAAAAATGAGCGAAAAAGTAGTGGTCGCTTCATTCAGACAATCGGTTCTCGATGATTTCCGCCGCGAATGCTCCGAAGTCGCCACCTCCGCCGGACCTTCGGAAGTAAGCCAATTTTTAGCGATGTATAAAACCGGCTTGGGCGCGTCTTACAGCCCGGCGATGCAGGCTTTGCAAGTTCCCGAATATTTAACCGGCTTGCAGGTAATCTCGAAGGAATTTGTCGAAAACGCTCAGCGGCTTAATCTGAAAGTCCACGTCTGGACAATCAATGAAACGACCGATATGCAGCGCCTGCTCGGAATGGGCGTCCACGGGATTATGACCGATTATCCCGACCGTTTGCTGAACCTGCTCGACCCAAGCATAATCATCAAGAAAGAAGGTAATTAACTATTTTCATCAAAACCTTTCTTTAACCACAATGGAAAATATGAAAAAACTGCGCTTTGGTATTTTTTTACTCGTCTTTTCTCTGCTTGCGTCTTCACCTGTTTTTGCTCAGACCAACAAAAAAGCCGAATTAAAACGTATTGACGCTTACAGCAAAACGATTGACGCTTTTGTCAAAAAACATAAAAGCCCGCAACTAATTTTCGCTGATGTTTCCGATTACGACGCAGACAAACCGGAATGGCGAAGATACGATTCGGAAAGGGAATTCGAGAAAGCGCGGGAAACTGTCGAATCTTACAACACCGCTTATGTCTGGCGGAAAAACGGGCGAATTGTAATGGCGAATTTCACGCTTTCGAGTCCTTCGGGCGATTGGGCGCAATACGTTTATCATTATTTCCGCGCGGACGGAAGCGCCGCCAAGGTCGAATCCGAATTGCGGACTTTTCACGGAAATTTAATTGTCGTTCAAGATTTTTATCTCGACCCGAAAGGTCGGGTATTGAAAAAGACTTTGAAATATCTCGATTTGGAAACTCAAAAGCCAAAAAAACCGAGCAAAGATGATTTGCTTGATAATGGCGATAATCTCTATCGTGTTGAATATTACAAAAAAACGAGTAAACTGCCTTTCACCGCTTTATTAAAGGGAAAGAAGCA
>DATHTS010000142.1:0-8132 GCA_035462935.1 Pyrinomonadaceae bacterium | reverse complement strand
TTCCGGCGCGGTTGAAAGACAATTCGACGACGTAACCATTCCGGCAACAAAATCCGTTTTGCCGAAATATCTGGAAAGATTAAACTGGGATTTTCAAGGCTTGGTTTCTTACGAACCGGCTTTTCTCGCTGGGCACAAAGCGCAAACCTATCAGGTCAGTCTCGAAGAAGGATTTGAAAGATTCAAGCAAATTGCCGACGCTGTAATTCGTCAGGACGTAAGGAGCGACATCGGCGGAGATCACCAACGGATTCACAGCCTCGACACCCAGTTTTCAAACCTTACTTTCAAACACCTGCTCGTTCCCGTTTACGCGGGCGCGTATCGCTTTAATAACAAAGTCTATCAAGTCGTCGTCAACGGCAGGACCGGCGAAGTTCAGGGCGAAAGACCTTACAGTTGGCTGAAAATCGGCTGTTTGATTTTTGTGATTGTGACGGTGATTTTATTTTTTGTTTTGATTGCTTCGCTGAACAGATAATTTGTGTTGCAGATTACAGATTTTTACTGCCTCAGGCGCGGAGATTTCGCAGAAACACGCAGAGCCGAAAATATAAAATTTCTGTGAATCTCTTAGCTCGTTCCTACATTTCTGCGGTTATTTCCATATTTCAACAACTAAACACATTACGGACAGAGATACTCACGCCCCGACAGAAAGATTATTTCCTTTTTATCGCTTCCCCCGCAGTCTTTCCAGATTTCTTTTAGTTCTTTGAATTTCAGGATGATTTTCGGGCAAAAACTTCGCATAAATTATTAGGGCTTGTTTGTATTTCTTTTCCGCTTCATCAAGTTTTTCTTGGTTTTCATAAACAGCACCTAAATTATTGTAGCTCGTTGCCGTATCGGGATGATTTTCACCAAAGACATTTAATCTAATCTTCAAAGATTTGAGATGATTTTCCTCCGCTTTCGGATAATCGCCTTGAGAATAATAAACATTACCTAAATTGTTGTAGCTTCCTGCCGTATCAGTATGACTATCTCCATAAATTTTCTCGCAAATTTCGCGGCAAAGCAGATAATATTTTTTCGCCGTTTCGTATTGACCGAATAAATCGTAATATCTTCCGATTTTATCGCTCAAAACAATTGTTGTTAGATTATCCGATTTCGCAACGGCATCAGGTTCGGTTTTGGATTTTTCGAGATATTCTATAAAACTCTGCAAATGCGCTAAATAAGGCTCGACTTTTTGCCGGTTTGTGTAATCAAAAAGGGGAGCATTTTCATTGAGAGTTTCAGCAATCATTTCTAACAAGCGATCTTCTTCATCTTTTATCTCGAAACTCATTATTTCCTGCACCAATCGGTGAGTCGTAAAGGTTTTCTTATCGCTGTCGCGTTCAAAAATGGACGAAGCCGAAAGTCTTTTCCGCACTTCCTTGAAGAAATCTTTATCCGCCAAAGATTCGGCTTTACCGGCGTGAAGCATTTCGACGCACTTTTGAAAAAATTCTTCGGGCATATCGTTGGGCGAAAGATACGCGCAGATTTTTAGATAATCTTTAACCGCTTCGGCGAGAAACATTTCTCTTTCGGTATCGCCTTTCGGTTTGGTAATCGCTTCAAACGCCAGCAAAAACGGCGCGGCAACTTCCTGATGCTGATAGTTTGAAAGAAATTTATAATTTGCCAGAAGATTTTTCTTTTTATCCTGATAGGTTTCCAGAAATTCGGTCAAAGATTCGTCTTCTTTGGCGAGATAAACACCGACAAAGGTCATTGCCAACGGCGAATATCCAAACTTTTCCGCAATTTGTTTGGCTGATCCGCGCTTATCTTCGGGAATATCTTCAAACTTTTCTATTTTTTCACTTTTCCAATGTTGGTAAAGCAAACTCGCGGCTTCTTCCGTTTCCATATTCGGAACATCTACCTTGTTCCCGATTTCGTAAATCATTTTGTCGTTTGAAGTAAAAAGAACCAAACCGCCGAGCGATGTAAAATTGCAAGCCTTTATCTTGGAAACATCGTCAACATTATCGAGAATCAAAAGCCAATTCTTATTTGTTGCCAACCAATGTTGAAGCATTCCAAGTTTTTGGTCAGGCGTCGTTTTCTCGTCGGTTTCAAAATGCAAATTCTCAACAATTTCGCCGATGTAAAGGTCAAACTCCGCCCCGAAAGCGCGAATAAATAAAACGTGTGAATAATTATCTTCATTCAGATAAGCAAATTCCGTCGCAATCGAAGATTTCCCAAGCCCGTGCGTGCCGTAAAGCGAAGCGGTTTTATGATCTCTGAGAGATTTTTCTATATTTTCCAGAATGGTTTTGCGACCTGTAAAGAAATTAACGCGAGAAGGAAATCTGGAAATCGGGAGTTTTTTAGGAATATCGGGCGATTTTACTTGATTAGCTGAATCTTCAAGAAGTTTTTTAACGTCTTGTTTTACTTCTTCGAGATTCTCATCAATATTTCTAACACGGGTCAGAGTTTCAAAGGCAATATCTTTCAGCTCTTTTTGTAAATCGAATGCATCTTTCCAAAACTTATCGTCAAAATCAAAAAGTTTTGAAGAATATAGCGCCTCAATTTGATTGGTTCTTTCGACTAACTCATTAACTTTTTCAAGAATTTCCTGATTAGTTTTATAATTTTCCTTAACGTAAAAAAGAATTTCGCCGGATATTCTTAGCTGCAAACTCGCAAATGCTTTTCCGTCTTCGGCAAAATCGGTTATCAAAGTTTTTCGGAGAGATTTGGCAAAATTCTTGTGCAATTGTTTGGCTACATTCCACGAAGTATTAAGTTGAAGTATCAATCCATGTTTTTCGCCAAGCTTTTCAACAATAATTCGCCATTCTTGCGGCGTTAAAGATTCGATTTCGTCAATTTTGCCTGTTTCCGCCGCAACGTAATGCGTCAGGAAATCGGAAGAAAGCTCGCTTAAATCTTCTTCGCTCAAAACAAAGCGCGGATTTTCCTTATCTTCAATACCTAAAACAATATCTTCCCAAATGCTTTCATCGGAATTTCCGATAATTTCAAGCCTTTCGCGGTCATCTCCGTAAAATTCTTTTTTCGATTCCTCAAGAATCAAAAGAAAAATCGCCCGTCCGACTGCACGGGTTAAATCTCCGTTTTTGAGAATTTCATCGCGGCTGGATTTATTGAGAAAAGATTTTTCGCAAGCCGAAGAAAAGAAGTTTCCGCCCAAACCTCCGAGTGCGGAAAGCGCGGAAGTTATTACAAGAGTTGTTGAAACAGGATCAGGCGATGCCGAAATTGCTCCGATAACTCCACCTAATATAGCAAAACTTGAGCCGGCAAGCGCGGTTTTGGGATTTTTGAAGAATGCAGTCCAAGCCATTGAGAGATTCCTCGACGATTTTATTACAAAACACTTTCTTTTATTTGCAAATGAACAAGCGAAGTATAGCGGATGTTAAAATTGAAAGCAATAACTTTATTTTTAAAATATTTTTGTCCGGCAGGGATATTTCAATGGGCAAATGAGTAGCTGGAAATGGAAATTTTTCTTATTCCTGATTAATAAAATATTTGGTTACGTAAGCAAATAAAAAGGTGAGCTTCACGCTAAACATTATCGGAAACTCAAAAGGTTATCTCTCAACTTTATTTGGCAATACATTTCCCACAAAAAAAACTTGGAACTTTTCCGCTCCAAAGGCGTGTGAAACAATCTAAAAAAATGATTGCATTTAAAGGTGCATTATGTGTTAAAATAGTTTTTACCAAAAGGGAGGAATAAGGGAAGATGACTTGCTGGCATTGTAATAACGAGTTGAAGTTTGATTTTCAGACTGGGGAATTGGTTAAGTTTTACCATTGTGATTTTTGCGATAAATGGTATGAGATGCGTAAGGAAAAAGAGAGAGTAAACGGCGCTGTTCCGGTTAGATTTTTTGAGTTGGAATATACTCCTCAAATGCAGGCAGCGGCTTAAAATACTCCGCATCGAAATTATTAAAAAAAGGTTAGTCGGAAATTCCGACTAACCTTTTTTGTTTATTTACCCAAAAACATTTTGCCCTTGTCTTATTCAAACTTTATTGATTTAACAACTGACGCAAAACATAAGGCAAAATTCCCCCGTGCTGGTAATATTCGACTTCAATCGGCGTATCAATCCTTAAAGTCAATTGCGCTTCTTCGGAAGTTCCGTCCGTTCGGTGAATGGTTAATGTTACATTCTGGCGCGGTCTGATTGCGCCGTCTTCCAATCCGGTTAAATCGAAGGTTTCCGTTCCGACCAGATTATAGGTTTGAGCCGATTCGCCTTCTTTGAACTGCAAGGGGAGAACGCCCATCCCGACCAAGTTTGAACGATGGATGCGCTCAAATGATTCGGCAATGACGGCTTTTACGCCCATCAAGCGCGTTCCTTTCGCCGCCCAATCACGCGAACTGCCCGTGCCGTATTCCTGACCGGCGAAAATAACGAGCGGCGTGTTGTTTTCGGCGTATTTCATCGCGGCATCATAAATTGACAAATCTTCGCCTTCAGGTTGAAAACATGTAAAACCGCCTTCTTTCGGCGCGACCATCAGATTTTTGATGCGGACGTTGGCAAATGTTCCGCGCACCATCACACGGTCGTTTCCGCGACGCGAGCCGTAGGAATTGAAGTTTTGCTGTTCGACACCGTGATCCTGCAAATAAAGACCGGCAGGCGAAGTCGCCTTGATCGCGCCGGCTGGCGAGATGTGATCGGTCGTAACCGAATGACCGAAGATTGCTAGAGGTCTTGCGCCGCGAATATCGGAAAATTTGCCGGCTTCCATCGCGAAATCTTCAAAATACGGCGGTTCCTGAATATAAGTTGATTCCGAATCCCATTTATAGACATCGCCCGTAATTGTCGGAATCTCATTCCAGAGCGGATTCTGCTCGGCAAATTCGCTGTAAAGCCGCCGGTAAGTTTCGGGATCGAAAGCAGTTTGCATCAATTCTCCGACTTCCGCCATAGACGCCCAGATGTCTTTCAGATAAACGTCGTTCCCGTCTTTATCCTGTCCGAGCGGTTCTTCCGACAAATCCTTTGTTACCGTTCCCGCCAAAGCGTAGGCTACAACCAGCGGCGGCGACATCAGGAAATTCGCCTTGATGTTTTGATGAACGCGGGCTTCAAAATTACGGTTTCCCGAAAGAACGGAAGCGGCTACGAGATCGTGTTCGGTAATCGCTTCTTCGAGCGCGACATCCAGCGGACCGGAGTTACCTATACAGGTAGTACATCCGTATCCGACAAGCTGAAAACCGAGTTGGTCGAGATAAGGTTGTAAACCCGTCTTTTCAAGATATTCCGTAACCGCGCGCGAGCCGGGCGCGAGGGAAGTTTTAACGAAATCGGGAACTTCCAAGCCGCGCTCGACCGCTTTTTTCGCTAAAATACCGGCGGCGAGCATTACGCTCGGATTTGAAGTGTTGGTGCAGGAAGTTATCGCGGCAATGAAAACATCGCCGTTTCCGACGCTTGTCGCGTGCGGCTCGGTTTCCTTTTCGGAAGCGTCAACGCGGTCGGGCGTCGGGCGGTTGTTGACCATTTCGGTTTCCGTCCAGGCATTTGTGTTTTCGACGTTGGTGTTGTTATTCAAAACCGGCAGCGGGATGCTCGTCTGCGATTGCGCTCCGCCTCCGGCAACGACGGCAGCGACTTTCGCGCCGATTGTTACAAAATGTCTCTCTTCCAATTCCTGCTCGGTTTTGCCGTAACCGCCTTCGGCTAAAGGCGCAGTGAATAAGTCTTTAAATTTGTCGTCCAACTCGGTAAGCTCGATCCGATCCTGCGGTCGGCGCGGTCCGGCGACAGAGGGAACAATGCTGGATAAATCAAGTTCGAGAACGTTTGTGTAATCTACTTCTCCTTTGCGCGGAACGCCGAACATTCCCTGCGCCTCGAAATAATTATGGATGGTTTCGATATGCTCGGGTGTTCTGCCCGTTGCGGCAAAATAATCGAGCGTTCTTTCATCAACCGGGAAAAAGCCCATTGTCGCGCCGTATTCGGGAGCCATATTACCGATAGTTGCGCGGTCGGTTGCGGGAAGCGCAGCCGCGCCTTCGCCGAAAAACTCGACAAACTTGCCGACCACTTTTGCAGCACGGAGCATTTCCGTAATCCTCAAAACCAAATCCGTCGCGGTCGCGCCTTCCGGCAAAGCGCCGGACAAATGAACTCCGATGACATCGGGCGTTAAAATATAAACCGGCTGCCCCAACATTCCGGCTTCCGCTTCGATGCCGCCGACGCCCCAGCCGACAATTCCGAGACCGTTTATCATCGTCGTGTGCGAATCCGTGCCGACCAAAGTATCGGGAAAATAAACGCCGTCCCTTTCAAAAACGCCACGCGCGAGATATTCGAGATTGACCTGATGAACGATGCCAATTCCCGGCGGCACGACGCGGAAGCCGTTAAAGGCTTGCGTTCCCCATTTCAAGAAGCGATAGCGCTGCTCGTTGCGCTTAAACTCTATCTCCATATTTTTTTGATAGGCGGTCTCGCTTCCGGCAAAATCAACCTGAACCGAATGGTCAATCACCAAATCAACTGGAACAAGCGGTTCGATAACATTGACATCTTTGCCCATCCGCTCGACCGCAGAGCGCATAGCCGCCAAATCTACGAGAAGCGGAACGCCCGTAAAATCCTGCAAAAGAACGCGGGCGACGACAAACGGAACTTCTTCCGTCCGTTCGGCATTCGCGCTCCATTTCGACAAGTGGCGAACATCATCCTCGCTTACTTTTTTATCGTCGAAATTTCTTAAAACCGACTCTAAAACGATACGGATCGAAACCGGCAGGCGCGAAATCTCGCCCAAACCTTCTTTTTCAAGCTGCGGCAGAGAGTAAAACGTGCCGTCCGCGCCGCTTCCGGTTTTGAATGTCTGTCGCGTGTTAAATAAATTATGTGACATAAAATTTTTGTTCCCTCAATTTTGAAAAATCAGTTAATAGTCAATAGTTTAAGTGTAAAAATCTTTAGTTGAAATTGCAAAAATCAGTTTTCGGGAAAATTTTAACTTGCTCTGCTTTTATCTTTTTTTTAATCGCGTTATATTCAAATCTTAGTCGATTTTTTATAGAAGTATTATAAGGGACTAACATTATGACCGACGGCGACAGTAGTAGACACAAAAATGATTTTTTCGAGGTTTTCGCTCAAAAAATTAGTGCAGAATCTCAAACGCCAGCCTGCGCGTTTCCGCCGGAATTTGTCCGATTATCGCTTTATTGCTTACCTAGCCATTTTAGGTCCCGGAATCATCGCCGCTAATGCCGGAAACGATGCAAGCGGAATTGCAACCTATTCAACGGTCGGCGCAAGCTATGGTTATACGCTTCTCTGGATTTTTATTCCCGTTACCTTAAGTTTAATCATCGTGCAGGAAATGTGCGTCCGAATGGGCGTCGTTACCGGGCAAGGACTTGCGGATTTGATACGCGAGCAATTCGGCGTGCGCTGGACGGCGCTTGTAATGCTTGCGCTTTTAATCGCAAACACGGGCGTGATAATTTCCGAATTTGTCGGCATCGCGCAGGCTTCCGAGCTTTTTGGCATTCCGCGATTTTTTACGATTCCCGTAACCGCCGGGCTTATTTGGTGGCTGGTCGTAAAGGGAACGCAAAAGCGCGTCGAGCGCGTGTTTTTGCTGATGTCGCTGGTTTTTTTGGGATATATCGTTTCGGCGTTTTTATCCAAACCTGATTGGGGGGAAGTTGGCAGGGAATTTGTCAATCCGAGCTTTTCTTTTGAGCTTGGTTACCTTTTTACGGTTGTCGCTGTTATCGGAACAACCATTACGCCGTTTATGCAGGTTTTTGTGCAGTCTTCAGTAGTCGAAAAGAAAATGGACGAGGAAGATTTGCCTTTGGCGAGAGCCGATGTCATCGTCGGAACTTCTTTCGCTTGTTTGATTGCGGCTTTTATAGTTATTTCCACCGCCGCGACTTTGCATCAACAGGGAATTACGGAACTCGATTCCGCCGCGACTGCCGCCGAAGCGCTCACGCCGGTTGCCGGAGTTTATGCCAAATATCTTTTCGCCGTCGGGCTTTTCGGCGCGGCGATGCTGGCGATGGGAGTTTTGCCCTTAGCGACGGCTTATTCGATAACCGAAGCGCTTGGTTTTGAAAAAGGGCTTTCGCGCTCTTTT
>DATHTS010000141.1:0-2323 GCA_035462935.1 Pyrinomonadaceae bacterium | reverse complement strand
ACCTTTGCGGCTGTGTTCTTCAAAAGCTTTTTTTGCAAGTGCGGCTGCCGCTTCGTAATTTTTCATTTTTCGATGAACCTGAGAGATATAACCGTAACCGCGCGCACTTTCCAATTTTGACGGCGCGACCGCAATGTATTTGTTGAACCATTCGATTGCCGTTCGGTAACGCCCGGTTTGAAAATGGGCGACTCCAAGATGAACGTAGGCAATATCAAAATTCGGGTTTAGTTCGAGCGAGCGATTATATGCGGCAATCGCCTCCTCGTAGCGTCCAGCCCATTGATAGCTCATTCCGAGACTGTCGTGAGAATTCGGTTCGTTAGGGGCAAGCGCGACGTAGCGTAGATGAGCGGCAATCGCTTCGTCGTGCCTGCCGAGAAGCGAATAGAGAAGTCCGAGCGAGTTATAAAGCGCAGGCGATTCCGGGTCAATCGTCAAGCCTTGCCGCATCACGCTGATTGCTTCGTCAAATTTCTCCTCGCCGCGAAGCAAATAACCGAGCCGTAAATAGGCTTCAGATTCCAGCGGATATTTTTGAATAATTTCCCGAAGGGGCGGAATCGCCGACGGATAATCGAGATTGGCAGTCGCATACCACGCCGCGATATAAAGCCGGTCTTTTTCGGTCAAACGGTCGGAAAGCTGAAAAGCTCGTTCAAGGTGCGGTTTTGCCTTTTCAGCCCAGCCCCAGGTGACGGCGTAAACGTAACCGATGCGGGCGTGCGCCATCGCAAATTCGGGGTCGAGCACGATTGCTTTTTCCAGCAGTTCAACCGCGTCCTTTTTATGCAAGCCGCCCGCCTTTTCCAGAGCCAGCGAGTAATAACGGTAAGCTTCGAGATTGTTGGTCATGGCGGAGGCAAGATTGACGCGGTTTTCCTGCTGCTCAGCGCCGAAATGATTTGCCAGCTTAAATGAAAGCAAGTCAATCTCGGTGAAAATCTGTTCGGGGCGGTCAACCGTTAAGCTTTCGGCGATTTCAAGTCCGCCGGTTTCGGTGTTGTGCAGTTGAAGATCGAGCCGCATTTTTTCGCCGAGCCGGGCAAAGCTTCCGACGATAAAAACTTCGGCGCCGCTTTTTCTAGCAATTTCCAGAGCCTTTTCCAAACCTACCGCGTCACCGGTTTTGTATCCGGTTCTTTCCAGCAAGAGTTGAAGCTGCGGGCGGCTGAGAACTGTTAATTTTTCCGAGCGCGAGAGATTTGTAATCAGCATATCCGCCAAGCCTTGGCGCAGCCAATCGAGTTCTTCCGTCTCCGATTGATTTTCGAAAAACATTACCGCGAGCGTTTTTTTACCGGGCAACTGCGGCAGAGCAGTTTCGGGTATCGGCTGATTGGCGCGTCTGATCTCGCCCAATTGGATAAAAGCTATAGCGATTACCGCAAAAGCGAGAATGATTACGGCGAAAATGAGATGACGGGGAGAGAAAAGTCGTCCGGTTAGAAATTTGTTCGTTACTTCGGGACGGCGCTCGGCAATCTCATTGTCGCCGGAATCCTGCTTTAGTTCGATTTTAATGGAAGTGATTTCTTCCGTTTCGATTGTTGCGATTCCGTTTGTCGGATGTTCTTCGACCGGAACAATGAAGCGATAGCCTGCTTTCGGAACGGTTTCAATAAAACGCGGATGGCGCGGGTCGTCCTCGAGAATTGTGCGGATTTCTCTGATGCTTTGCACCAGCGCATTATCAGTAACCGCCGTTCCTTGCCAAACTTTTTCAAAAATTTCCTCTTTGGTAACCAGCCGTTCGCGCTGCTCAAGCAGATAAAGCAAAACCTGAAAAGTCTGCTGACGCAAACGCTGCTCCTGACCAAGCCGCCTCAGACAACCTTGGGACGGGTCAACCTCGACGCCTTCAAAGCGATAAATGAGTTTGTTTGGCGGGTTTGACATAACTTTCAGTTCCCGTTTGAAAGATTTCACCAAAATTTCACTTTTTTTTCACTACATTAAAACCTTCGGAATGTTAAAAAATGCTTGGATTAACAAGCAGACTCCGCCGGTTTTGTTTTTGGGTTAGAGACGAAATTTCGATGACCGAGTATAACACAGTTTACCGGAGATAAGGACAGAAAAAATGAAGCAAAATTTGAATATAACTATTACCAAAATACGTCGCCAAAAGATTATGACAATTATCGCGGAGCCTGACGCGGATCGTTCGCTTATTCCGGCAGATGATTTGAAATTTGAGAAAGCGATAGAAAAGACGAAAAGACGAGCGATCAAGCGAGTCGGAATTGGGCTATTTGTTGCAGTTTCGGTGACTGCGTTCGGGATATTGTTATGGCGCTTTTGGTGAAGGTCGAAGATTTCG
>DATHTS010000140.1:0-3987 GCA_035462935.1 Pyrinomonadaceae bacterium | reverse complement strand
ATTAGCCGCCGCCGCTTCTTCTTCAGCTTTCTTACGCGCCTGCGCATCGGCTTCCTTTTGTTTCCTTTCTTCCGCAAGCTGGGTAAATCTGTCCCTAGCCGCTTCAGCCTCAGCTTTATACTGCTCTCTTAGCTGGGTATTGCCTTCCATTTCCGAAATTCGCATTTTCTGCACGAGAAGGTTTGCTTTATATGACCAAGCCGATTCACTATTCGGATTAAGATCAGTCGCGGTATTAGCGTATTGCAAACCTTGCTCGGCGCATTGCTGCAATCTCTGATATGCCGCCGGGTCTTCGGGTTTTGTAAACTCAAAAGCAGGTTTCCCGTCTTTGACTACTGTTTTCTTGACCGGCTCGGCATCGGAAATTTCATTTGCGCAGCTGTATTGTTTGGCGGCAAGCGAAGTATACGCTTCGGCACGCTGATCAGGCGGCACGCTTTCATTCGTCGCCCGAGCCGTTATCCATTGCAGCCATTCTTCATTCCTGTTCAAATTCTCATAAAGATTGGCAACCGCTTTGAAGGAACTCTGGTCATTTGGATTATTTTCCAAGACCTTCTGATATTCTTCAATAGCTTCTTGGGCTTTATTCTCCTGCTTGCGATTACCGATAAACTGCGAGTGCAATGTTCGGGCTAAGAAGACTTGTGCCGTTCTCCCTTCTGCGGTTTCACCATTAGGATCGCGGGAAATAGCGGCGCGAAATTCCCGCTCGGCTTCGTCAAACTTTCTGTTTTTATAAGCCTGAGCTCCGTCAACTAAATTCTGCCTTGAACGAACTCGATAATAATACGAGCAGTTTGTTCCGATTAAACTTATTAATACTATAAATGCAACTATCCCTACCCGAGAGACTTTCATTTTTTTTCAACTCCATTACATACTTGCTGAAAGCGGAAGTCAGACCGAAAGTTTAACTTCCGCTTTTAGACAAGTAGAATTTATTCAGATAAATCATCAATCTGCAATCCGACAGGCTGAGCGCCCGCTATTTTGGCGGCGTCAATTACTTTTACGACTTCACCATACCTTGTCGAACGCGGAGCTTTAATGAAAACCGTCTTTTCGATTTCGCTCGTGCCTTCTCGAAAAACCATATTTTGCTCACGCTCTTTAAAGATGGCTTGAAGTCTTGCCGTCAGCGGTTCCGTATCCGAAACGTCGCCCGCCCGCTCATTGTTTAAGGTTACCGACTTATCCGCGTTATTGATTGCGACTACCAAAGTCAACGGATTTGGTTTGGGCGGCGCTTGATTTTGCTCCGGTTTAGGCTCAGCCGGGACTTTCGCCTCAAAACGGCTCGGTTTGAGCGGCGTGATAACCATAAAAATAATAATCAGCACCAGCAAAACATCAATCAAAGGCGTAACGTTAATGTTTGGAGTCGCGCCTTCTGAACTACTACCTGATGACATTCCCATAATTCTTTCTCCTTAAAGCCGCGCTTTTACTGCGGCGCCGCTTCTCCCTCTTCCCCTTTCCTTTTATCGGCAACCAAGCCAACCCTGTCTATATCCTGCTTGCGTATTTCGTTTATCGCATTAACTACCGTTCCGTAATCAACTTCAATTCCGCTCTTGATATAAACAATTCGCTTGTCAGGGCTTTTATTCTCCATCAGCCGGCTGATTCTATCGCCCAGCTCGGTTAACGGATACTGCTCTTTTCCGATATAAAAATTATTGTTATCGGGGATTGCTACCACAACCGAGGTATCTTTGGCAATATCCGGGTCTTCCATCGGCGCAATCATATCACGCGGAAGATTAACCGAAACTCCCTGCTGCAGAAGCGGTGTAACGATCATAAAAATAATCAGCAGCACCAGCATCACGTCAACCATCGGAGTTACGTTTATGTCCGAATTATATTTCTCGTCACCACCGATTTTCATTCCCATAATTTAAAACTCTCCTTATCGTTAGTTAACTATGTAACTGTTTGGTACGTTGTTTGATGAAGTAATCTACTAATTCGGATGCCGAGTTCTCCATTTCCACGCCAAAGCTCGTTACCTTATTAGTAAAGTAGTTAAACAGCCACACTGCCGGCACCGCCACGCCGATACCGAAAGCCGTAGCGACCAACGCTTCTGCAATCGCGCCGCCGACCGCGCCGATACCTGCCGTTTCATTCACCGCCAGAGCCTGGAAAGCCGCGATAATTCCGACCACCGTTCCGAACAAACCCACAAACGGAGCAGTCGAACCGACTGTTGCCAATCCCGACAAACCGCGCTTAAGCTCGGCAGTTTTAATAGCAATAGCTCGCTGTAAAGCGCGCTTCGAGGCTTCCATTTCCTCCCCGGTAAATTCCGAATTTTCGGCATGTCCGCCGAACTCCTTCAAACCGGACGAAACGACCATCGCCAAATGCGAATCTTTGTGTCTGTCGCTAATATTGATAGCTTCGTCAATATTACTGTTTTTCAAAGCCTGGGCTACTTTCGGAGCATACTGCCGCGATTGCTGCTTGGCTTTGTTATAAGTCAGCCAGCGTTCAATCCCGACGGCAATCATATAAACCGATTGGCACAAAAGAACGATAATAACTGCCCATCCGGGAATGGTTAAACTTTTGGCAATATCATACAAACCGAAAGAAATCTTCTCGCCTTCAGCGGCAGCGAACATTAGAAAGCCTAAAAAAAGGCTGGTTAAAAGTGTCATTTTTTTCCCTCCAAGAAAATTAAATAAATTTATTATTGCAAATTACAAATGGCTGCGGAAAATAGTTAAAAGTTTTCCGCAGCCATTTGATAAAGCTACAAGACGAAGTTATAGACGATAACGCCGTTAACTTTGACAGGTTGACCCGAAAGTTTCGTCGGAGCAAACCTGGCGCGACGAGCCGCGCCCTCTGCTGCCTGACGCAAAAGCGGGTGTCCTGAAACGGCATTTGCCGATACAACGCTGCCATTTTCGTCAATCAAAACCTGCACGTTGACCGCGCCGCTTGCGCGAACAGCTCTTGCCGCAGGCGGATATGCCGGTTGCGGCAGACTGGTTGCCTTTCCGTTAACCACACCGCCTGAAATCGGTTTTGACGGCGGCGGCGGCGGCGGCGGCGGCGGCGGTTTTGGTTTTTCTACTTCCGGCTTTGGATCCGGCTTTTCAACCGGTTCCGGCGCTCTGGCAATTCCCGTCGGAGATCCTCCGCCTTCCCCAGTGCCTCTTGTCGCTGTCGGCGGACCGGAAGCGGTAACTTCTCGTGTCGCGTTTGGATCAACAACAAAGGCTGTATTCGGACGCGCTTTAGCAGTTGACTGAACGGTGCTGACCGGCGGCGGCTCTTTTGGCGGAGCTTCGTCCAATCTCAAAATATTATCTTTCCGAATCGTTACCTCAACCTGCTCTTGCTGAACTACTTTCTTTTCTGGTTCTTTCTCCGGCTCCGGCGGCGGCGGTTCCTCTTCCGCGATCGGAACGGGCGCCACCAAAGTTGAAAGTTCCAGTTCGTCCGTTACTCCATATTCCTTAGCGAAAAGGCTGTAAACCCAACCGCCAATAAGCACGGAGCACATTATAATAAGCGTGGTCAATATGAAACCACCCTTACGCGTGTTCTCTCTCGTGTTGCTTCTCGATTCAACTAATTGGTCTAACATTTTTATTTTACCTCCCTTTTTCCGGTGCCAACTGGGTCAAGGGTAATTTATTTATTATTGCTTTCGACGATATAAACAAACCCAAAAGTTGTAATCGTTTTACACATTCTAACGATACTACCTAAAACTTCGCAACTTCTCTAACGTATTACTTTTTTACTAAGTGGGGCTTAAAAAGACTTTTGCCGGTCTTATAAACAAAAATCCTACTTACCCCGCTTTCGTTTTCAAACGAAACGGAAAAAAAGCAGATACTTTCTAATTGACCAGCAACGTTTTGAAGTCTAAAGGCAAACGCCGTAAAAGTCAAGAAAAAAACCGGTGTTTTGCCGACAATTTATTAATTTTCCTTGAATTTGCTCACTTTTAATAACTAC
>DATHTS010000139.1:0-5298 GCA_035462935.1 Pyrinomonadaceae bacterium | reverse complement strand
AAAAATTCAAAATCCCAAACTATGCTTGATTATTTTCCGTAAAAAACAATTGAACCGCCGCTTCAAGATATTTTTTGCGAAAAATCTTGTAACCGATTTGCCGTGCGAAACGTCTTTCGGTGCGACTGTTAAAAAATATTCACAAAATCCGAAATGGACTACACCACCACCTGGGAAAATGAGATTCAAATGTCCCGCGCTGAAGAAAAAGGGGCGGAAACGGTTGTCTCTGCGGAAAAAACCGACGCGCAGCTTGTGGCGCTGGTTTTGGCGGGCGATGAAGCGGCTTTTGAAAATCTTTTCGACCGATATAAACGGCTTGTCGCGTCAATCGGAAGTCGGTATTTTCGCCGTCATGAAGAAATTGACGAGATTATCCAAATCAGTTTTTCGAGAGTTTACTTTCAGCTTAGATATTTTCGCGGCGGTCACGATGCTTCGTTTGCCGGCTGGATAAGCAAAATTGCCACCAACGCCTGTTTGGACACGGTCAGAAATCAAATCCGAAAACCGGAAAATCTTTTGTGCGAGCTTTCCGAACCGGAGACTGAGATTTTGCTCGGCGACGCGATGAACAACGGGAAAAGTGCGGAAAGTTCTCTGGTCGAGCGCGATTTAGCGGAAAAGCTTTTGTCTCATTTGAAGAAGGAAGATCGCGCGATTTTACAAATGCTCGACGCAGAAGAAATGACAGTTGCGGAAGTTGCGGAAATTACCGGCTGGTCAAAGGCGAAAATCAAAATCCGCGCATTTCGCGCGCGACACGCGCTGCGGAAAGTTTTAGGAAAGTTTTTGTAACCGATTGCCTTTATAAAACGTCTTTTGGAGCGAGGAAATGAGAAAACAGAATTTGCAAAAAGAAGAGCTTGACCGCATCGGGCGCAGACTGCTCGAAACGGCGCGGATTTCAAACGAAGAAATCGAACAAATTGCCGCCGCGCCCCAGCTTTTCGGCGCCGTAAAAACCAGAATCAAAACCGAACAGCGCGAGCGCAAATTGAGAAGCTATTCCGGTAGCTCGTGGAATTCGATTTTTTGGAATTGGCAAAGAATTTCCGTCGTGTCCGCAGTTTTGGCGTTGTTCGTATTCGGCGCGGTCAGCTTTGTTTTGATTAATCAATCTTTGCAGGTTGATGAACAAGCCGCCGTTGTGCCGGCAATTCAAACGCAATCCGAAGCAATAGAGACTCCAGAAATTCCCGAAGATTTTCCTGAAATCGAGGAATTGAAAAATCCTGAAATCAAACCTCGGCTAATTGCTAAAAAGGAAACTGTTAAAAAAGAGATTTTAAGAAAACCGAACGTTGCGCGTAAAACGCCTTCCGTCAAAAGACCTTCACAAACGCAAGTTGAAATGTTGAGCGATTTTTACGCGCTCAACTACGCCGGAAATCCGAATGATACGGACGAAGATTTTCGAATCGTCCGCACCGAGCTTTCGCCGTCGGCGCTGTTTGCGCTCGGCATGAATGTTCCGATTGAAAACGGGAAGGGGAAAATTAAAACCGATCTGCTCGTCGGCACGGACGGAGTAGCCAGAGCGATTAGATTTGTTGAATAAATTTATAAATCGAAGGAGAAAAACAATGAAGTATTTACCAATAATTTTACTATTAATTATAACTTTGGCAATAAGCGCATCCGCGCAGCAAGGACAAGGCGCGGGCGCTAAATATACAGCCGAGATTATCGCCACAAGCTCGACTTCAGTCGTCAAAGGCGCGCCGTTTTCGGCTGAGGCGGTTAGCGAAAGCGTTCAAATTTTAGCCGACGGCAATAGAATATCGCGCAGCTTTACGACAAAAATGTTCCGTGACAGCGAAGGGCGTTTTCGCCGCGAAGGCGGTTCAGGCGGCAGTGGAAATGTCACCTACAGCGGTGCGGTTTCGGCTCTCGGTTTGCAAGATACAATTTCCATTTTCGATCCCGTAATCAATGTCAGGTATATCCTGCAGCCGTCAAACAAAACTGCCCGCAAAATTGATACAATAGCCGGTGTTGCCGAAGCTGCGGTCATCGCCAACGGACAGCCTTTGAGCCACGCCACAAAAACATATATCGAATTAAACGCTGCCAGGCGAGCAGAAGCGACTGCCCAGGCAGAGGTTACCGCTGTTGGCAGAGCCAATGTCGTCGTCCTACCAAGTCTCGTAGCAACCCACAGCGACGGACCGGGTAAAACCGAATCGCTCGGCACGCGCAATATAGAAGGCGTCGAAGCTGAAGGAACGCGCACCGTAACAACTCTCGCTCCCGGCGCGATTGGAAACGAACGCGAAATTGAAATTGTTTATGAGCGCTGGTATTCAAAAGAATTGCAGTTGATCGTTTATTCCAGACATTTTGACCCGCGTTTCGGTGAGCAAACCTACCGTTTGACCAACATCAGCCGAAGCGAACCTGACCGCTCGCTTTTTGTCCCGCCCTCCGATTATAATGTCGTTTCCGAGCCGGTATTTAACAGAGTTACAACCCGTCCGACATATAATGTTGTGAAACCGAGACAGTAGAAGATAAATGAGAAATGAGAAGTGAGAGCTGAGAATATTAATTTTCAGCTCTCACTTTTTTTATTATTTCCCGCAGCATTTGCAACTTTTTCCGGGCGTACTCAAATCTATATTTTGAAATTTTGTTTCATTATCCTGCCGGATCGGTTCGCGTTCGTTTGAATCGAAATAATTATTTATCTCGTTAACCAGCTGCAGTTTTTCCTTACCCGTCAAATTCAGGAATCCGTGAAAAACAAGCGTTACATTTTCTTCCATATTTTTCTACCGCGTTTTAGTTGGATTTATTGGCTTTTAACTTACTCGCGTCGAAATTGAATAGACGCGATTTTACCTTCTCCGTTTATATTTAACGAGTAAATTAAACTCGCATCTTTGTAACTAAGCCGGTAACGGTAAATGCCAACGCCATTTTCGTCCTGGCGTTCTACAAGCTCCATTTTTTCGAGTTTTCCGAGATTTTTCAGAAAGTCGCCTGCTTGTTTCGCCCGGTCGGGAAAGAGAAACTCTTTCGCTTCAGCCGTAAATTGTTCCTGTCCGGCTGTGCCTTCGACGAGTTTTTGCAGTAAATCTTTCGCCCGCGCCGAGACTTGCGGTTCTTTATCTTCAATCGGTTTCAAAACGGGCGGAGCAAGTTCGGGATTATAGATTGCGGCGATTTCTCCGGCGAGTTTTGTAGCGTTGAATCCTGCCAAATTAGCTAAAACTATGACGGTCAGTTTATCGTCAACATAACGCCCGATGTGCGCCATAAAGCCTTGCCAGGCGCCGTTGTGAGAGATAAGGCGACGACCGTTTATCTTACCTACTCCCCAACCGAAGCCGTATTCAAATTTCTTGCCGCTGTTGAGACTGACAGGCGTCCACATCTGATCGAGGCTCGTCTTTTTGAGCAGTTTTTCGTCGTAAAGCGCGGCATCCCATTTCGCCATATCGAGAATGGTTAAATAGAGCGAACCGTCGGCGGTCGTATTCAAAACCGGCGAAACCCATTCGTGATGTTTCAGTTCACCCTTGACGAGCCTGTATCCGGCGGCGCGGTTCGGAATAATGTCGGCTTCATTAATGACTCGAGCCGTCGTCATACCGAGCGGCTTAAAAATGCGTTCCTGCAAAAAATCGCCGTAAAATTTGCCCGTCACTTTCCCGATTAAAATGCCGAGCGTCACATAGCCGATATTGCTGTATTGAAATTTCTCTCCTGGCTCGAAGGCTGTCGGAATGCCCTGCGCGATTTTGAGAAGTTCGTCTTCCTTATAGTCGCGGCGAAAATCAAAATCCTTAGGATAATCGGTCAGCCCGGCGGTGTGCGTGAGTAGATGCCGCACGGTGATATTTTTCCAGCTTTCCGGCACTTCGCCGAGATATTTTCCGATTTTTTCATCCAAACTTATTTTGCCCTCTTCCACCAGCACCATCACGGCTGTCGCGGTAAACTGCTTTCCGACCGAACCCGACTGGAAAACGGTTTCAGGTTTGACCGGAACTTGATGTTCGAGATTCGCAAAACCGTAGCCTTTGGCGAGAACGATTTGCCCGTTTTTAACCACTGCCAGCGAAATACCGGGAACATTCTGTTTCTGCATTACGCCTTTGACGTGATCATCAACTTTTGCGGTGATGTTCTCCTGAGCTATGCCGGACGCGGAAAACAGCAGAATAATTCCGACCAGATTTACAAATGATTGTCTGTAAGTGTTTATTTTCATATTTATTTCAAACGCAATTTACCTTTCATTGGTTTCCCTTTTGATAAAAAAACTAAAAATATGCTGTGTGTTCTTTATTCGTTTAATGATTTGTTCTTTTTAACTCATTACATAATTTCCGATGGTTTTGGAATAATCTGTTCGCTCGGCAAAGAAATAAACGTCTCGACTATTTTCTGAACCGATAAAATCTTTCGACAATGCGGGCAAACGAAAACGATAAGATTTGCCGATTCTTCGTTGAACCATTCGATGCCTTTTATTTTCCGCTCGCAATGCGGACATACCGGAAGCTGGGCTTCGTCCATAATTAAACTCCTGTTTTTTTATTTTTCAATCTAAAAAATATGCGCTCGACAATCAAATCATTTTTATTCTTTTCATTTTTTACGCCGCCCGACATTAGGTCGAGCTTTTATCAATCCATTTTTCTAAAAGCGGCGCGCGATATTCTTTCATCAAAACGAAAAGCCTCTCGATTTCGCTTTCAACTAAAACAAGTTTCCGATGTTCGTCCCTGATAAATTTCTGCTCATTTGAAAAATCAAAAAGCGCGATTAAATTGTCGTAAAAACCGTCAACGTTGAGCAAAGCGCAAGGTTTTTGATGTATACCCAGCTGCGCCCAGGTAACTATTTCGCAAAATTCTTCAAACGTGCCGAAACCGCCCGGCAGCGCGATAAACCCGTCGGAAAACTCCGCCATCAAAGCCTTGCGCTCGTGCATCGAATCAACCACGTGAAGCTCGGTCAAACCGGCGTGTGCGACTTCCCTAATCGCCAGAGATTCCGGGATAATGCCGATAACCCGACCGCCGTTTGCCAGAACGGTATCGGCAATCTTTCCCATCAAACCGACGCGCCCGCCGCCGAAAACGAGTTCGATATTTTCCCGCGCGAGAAATTTCCCTACCGTTTCAGCCGTCTCCTGATAAATCGGATTCGCCCCGCTGTTTGAACCGCAAAACACACAAATTCTTTTCATTCTATTTCAACATTGCCAAAAAAATCTTTTTTTTGCCAATTCAATCTTTTTTCTTTTTTCAGATTCCCGGCAGGATTTTTTTTTATCGGCAGATT
>DATHTS010000138.1:0-2545 GCA_035462935.1 Pyrinomonadaceae bacterium | reverse complement strand
ACCACTGCTCGCTCAAAAGCGGCTCGATGACGGTTTTGCAGCGTTCGCAAAGCGGGAGAACGACTTCGTAATCTTCGATTTTTTCTAAAAGACCGAGTTCTTCAAATTTCGCAACGACCTTTTCGCGGGCTTCGTAGCGGTCTAAGCCTTCAAATTCCGCGCCCGCGTTGGCGTTCATCGTCGCGTCGTCGTTCATCACGACGAGCTTTTCGAGATCGTGTCTTTCTCCGATTTCATAATCGTTCGGGTCATGCGCGGGCGTAACTTTTACCGCGCCCGTTCCGAATTCCGATTCGACGTATTCGTCGGCGACAACCGGAATTTCTCGGTCGGTCAAAGGCAGTTCAACGCCCGCGCCGATCAAATCTTTGTATCTTTCATCTTCGGGATTGACGGCAACCGCCGTATCGCCGAGCATCGTTTCCGGTCTGGTTGTCGCCACCGTGATTTTTTTATCAGAATCTTTTATCGGATACTGCAAATAATAAAGCTTTCCGTCCTTTTTTGTTTCCTCTTTAACTTCCAAATCAGACAGCACGGTTTTATCGCGCGGACACCAGTTGACTATTCTAGTGCCGCGATAAATCCAGCCTTCTTCATACAATTTAACAAAAACATTTCTAACGGCTGTCGAAAGACTTTCCTCCATCGTGAATCGCTCGCGCGACCAATCAACCGAAAGACCTTCGCGGCGAATCTGTCTTTGAATCTCGCCGCCGTATTGGTTTTTCCAGCGCCAGACTCTTTCGACAAACTCATCTCTCCCAATGTCCTGCGGCGTTTTCTTTTCTTCCTGCCATAATTGGCGCGTAACCATCAACTGCGTCGAAATTCCCGCATGGTCAATCCCGACGAGGAAAAGCGTGCGATAGCCCTGCATTCTTTTCCATCTTACAAGCGTATCCATTAAAGTATGCTGAAGCGCGTGTCCCATATGCAGCGAGCCGGTAACATTCGGCGGCGGGATGACGATTGAAAAAGTTTCGGCTTCCGGGTTTTCGTTGATTTCCGGCGCGAAATAACCGCGCTCTTCCCAGATATGATAATGATTTTCTTCCGCTTCTTTCGGATTGTATGCTTTTGCGATTTCCATAAATTGATTTCAAATTTCAGATTTCAAATTCCAAATGATAAAGGCAGCGAGCAGAAAATCCAAACTGCCCGCTGCCTTAAAAGTTTTCTATAAAAAAATTCTACTCCTTAAGTCGGGCTGAGAGTTTTTCGACGACCTTTTCCGCAATTGCGTCAATTACTTCGGGCGGAAAATTAAACGCCGCAAATTGCGAGCCGACTTCCGCTCTCGCTTGTCTGTCTTCCGAAGCGGTTTCTGATTGCAATGTTTCTTCCGGCGCGGATTGTAATTCTTCCGTCCGCTCAGAACCGGCTTCATAAGTTTGAGTCGGCTGCCAATCTGTTTGGTCGCTCTCTTTGATCTCGTCAACTGACGGTAAATCTGTTTGCGTTGCGGCTGAAGGTTCTGAAATTTCCTCAGCTTGGATTGCTTCTTTCGTTTCCGCCGGTTCGTCCGTATAAAGCGGCGGAATTTCGAGCAAATTCATATCGTCGAAATCAAAAACGGGAACTGTTTCAGCCGTAGGTCGAGAGCTTTGAATTTCCGGTTCTGTGATTTCAGCAGGCGATTCGGGTTGTGTGTATTGACTTTCATCGCTCAACGTTTCAGAAGCGGTTTCAGCGCCCCGCTGATTTTCACCTGCCGCGAATGAAAATTCTTTCCCATCATATTGATTCAAATGCTGCCTTTGAGCGGAATCTTGTTCAAGATCGGCTTCCTGCCCATAAACAGGAGTTTCCTGCTCTTCCTGCGCCCCGACTTGTTCCGTCTGAATCATCTCATCATCAATTCCGGCTTCATCAGTTTGGAGTGATTGCGGACGCGGCGGTTCCATTTCCAGCGTGTCTTGAAAATCCGGCGCGGGAGTTTTTTTCTCGGAAGATTGAAGCAAATCGGAAACTTTGCTGACTAATTGGCGAATTGACTGAAACGGTTTGGTTAGAAAATCGTCCGCGCCGACCTGCCGCGCTCTTTCTTCATCGAAAGGCTCGAAAGAACCGACGAGCAAAATAACGGGAGTCTGCCGCGTTTGTTGATTCTGTTTGATTCGCTCGCAAATCTCGTAACCGCTCAAACCGGGCATATTCACGTCCGCCATCACCAAATCGGGCGAGATTTCCCCTAATTTTTCCATCGCGGCGTTGCCGTCGTTTGCGGTGATAACCTCGATGCCTTCGTCGGCAAAGGTCAGATTGACCACTTTTTGAATCGTTATCGAATCGTCTGCTAAAAGCAGTTTTCGTTGTTCCACGAGAGATTTGCTCCTTAAAGAAAACTTTTTAATTTTTTACTTCTCAATCAAACGTCAAGAATTTTATCTAATTCGATGTCGTCTGACCTTTCTGGATAAACGTCCGAAGCAGCATTTGCAGTTGCGAGGGCGTAAAAGGTTTGGGCAAAAAGCCGACCGCGCCGGCGGCGAAACTATCCGAAGAAAGACGCGGATTCTGCTCGGCGGTCATTATAATCACG
>DATHTS010000137.1:0-3974 GCA_035462935.1 Pyrinomonadaceae bacterium | reverse complement strand
TGTATTATTCAAACCTGAAAATATAACAATTAAGCCAAAAATTAAATAAAAAAACTTTAACCCCTGAAAGGCTTTTCGAGTCATTAATGTCTCCTGAAATTTTGTATTGGAATTGATTTCCGCAGAGCTAATTCTTACTTATTCGCCCGCAAAAAACAAGCGCAAACCGTCTTTTCCAAACGAATTTGAAGAATTAGTTGATTAGATTTTTTAAGAAGTTGTCCCGAAATTTTAAGATGCCGCTTCGCGCGAGGCTTCGCGCATTACCAAGTCGAAAGTTCCGGGCGCGACCTTGCGAAAACGGCGATTGCGATTTAAGGAAACGGCAATCGAAATAGTCGGATTGTTTCCCTTAAATTCAAATCCGCCCGCCACAAGCAAATTGTAAAGCTCATTTACGTGCAGAGGCTCGGCGGCTTCGCGCAAAAGCAAGGTGCAGGCTTGCGTAATTGTGCGGTCGGTAAAACGATGGCTGACCGCTTCGAGGCTCGGACTTATGTGCGGCACGCTTCGGGGTTTATTTAAATAAGTAACCGGATTATTGGCGCGGGGATTGTTGTTTCGATAATCGTTAGACGAAATATTTTTGCTTCCGTGAGAAGGGATATTTTGATTGTTGTTGTTGCCGTAATTCGGATGATTATTCTGATTTCTCAAATTCCCGCGCATCGGATGCCTGATGTCCTGCGGAATTTCGTAATCATCATCAACCTGCAAATTTTTGCCGAGATTCCAGGTATGCTTGCCCGACTGTATCGTCGTCAAAAGACTCAAAATAGCGGCTTGCGTCTGCTCCGCGCTGTTTTCCAGCGCCTCAATTTCCTGCCGCAAACGGTCGGCTTCCGCCTCGACCTCGTTCAAACGCGCGATCAAACGATTCTGCGCGTTCCGCGTCTGCCGCAAACTTTGTTCTAAAGTAGAAATCAGATTTTCGTCTAGCATAATTTTGTTAATAGTGAATGGTGAATAGTAAATAGTAGGTGAGTGATTAAAAAGTCAATAAACAATTCACTATTCACCATTCACTATTCACTTATTCCTCTCAATCATATAAACCGGAATTTCTTCTAAGGCTACACGATACTCCGTTTCGGGCAAAACTGCAAGATTTTTTCTCGCTTCGACCGCAAAATTATATGCGCGGCGGCGTGTTTCCTCAAGAGTTCCTGTATTTTCCAGCTTTTCTATCAGTTTCTCGCGGGAAACATTTTCATAATTCCCGTCGCGCATTATTCTTTCCAAATCCTTCCGTAATCCCGATTCCTTTTTCACGAGTAAAATCAAAGGCAAAGTCAGCTTTCCTTCAAGCAAATCCGCGCCTGCCGCTTTGCCCAGAACTTCTTCTTCGGCGGTAAAATCGAGCAAATCGTCTGCCAATTGGAAAGCCGTTCCCAGATTCATTCCGTATTCGCGCAGAGCGGATTGCTCTTCCGCATCCGCGCCGGCTAAAATCGCGCCGATTTCACAGCAAGCCGAGAAAAGAAAAGCCGTTTTACGCTGCAAAATGTCAAAATATTCGGTTTCGGCAATGTCCGTTCGTCCGAGCATTGTCAGTTGAATCAATTCGCCTTCGGTCATTTTGCGCGTCAGCCGCGTCAGAATATCCAAAATTTCTAGAGAACGCTCTTTCAAAGAAGTCTCAAACGCCGACATATAAAGCCAATCGCCCATCAAAACGGCGGCTTGGTTGCCGAAACGGGCATTGACCGAAGAGCGATTCCGGCGCGTGTCGGCATTATCAATAATATCGTCGTGAACGAGCGTCGCTGTGTGAAGCATTTCCATCACGGTGGCAAGCCGAATGACATTTTCATTCTTCGCATTTCCGCCCAGCGCGAAATTTGATAAAAGAAGCAGCGCCGGGCGCACGCGCTTGCCGCCCGAAGCCCGCAGATAATCGCCCAGATAGTTGATAACCTGTATGTTTGAGCTCGCCTGACGCTCGAATTCTGCTTCGACCAGAGCCATTTCGGTTTTTATTAAACTGAAAATCTTCTCCGCCGCCAAAACAGGATTTTGCCGGGCGTATTGTGTGCTGAAAGTCTGCATTCGTTAATTTGTAAGAATTTTACTAGTCAGAACCGCCTGCGTTAGCGGGCGGGTAATTCGTTAAAGAAAACCCGCCCGCTAACGCAGGCGGTTCTGACTTTATTCTCAATCTTGAACTGCTTTAATCTCGTTATCTTCACCGACCGCAAAAATCCTGCCGCTTAAAGTGTAAGGTCTTTCCTTGCTGTCAACTGCAATCTGGTTTCGCATTTTCTGCTGAAAAGCGGTTTTTTCGTCCTGCCGCCAGCAAATAAGAAAATCGCGGTTGGGAATGCCGAAAAAGAAATCTCCGCCGAGAGTTTCGCGGATAAACCTGCGCATTTCCGGCAGAACGATTCTGACGGCGTCAAAACCGTCGGTTGTGTTTATCGCCAGAAGTCCGTTTGGCGGCGGGACAAAACCGATTTCCAGATTGTTTGAAATTTGGCTCAGATTTTCCAACGCCCGGTCAAAAATTTCATTGGCGGATTTTTCCCAACTTTCCAGATGCGTCTGCATCAGATATTGATAACTCTGCGGCGTGTCTAAAACGACACCTATTAAAACCTCTTCGCTAAACGGAAAATTCAGCATCGGCGCTTGCTCGTTAAACTGTTTCGGCATCAACTGCGGAAAGATTTTTTCCTTCGCTTTTTCAAACGAGCTGTTTAATTCTTCGATTTCGGCAAAAGTCGTGAAAACTTTATCGAAATGGTCGCGGGCGAGGCGTTTTAAATCGAAATTCGTTTTCGAAGATAAAAGATAATGCGCGAAAAGATTGGAAAGCCCGAGTTTCGCGTTGTCAAAAGTCGGGTCGTGATGCACGATAAATTCCGGGTTCGGGTCAGCCGAAAATTTTTTATCGGGATATATTTCACGCAGAATTTCCAAAACGCGATTGCGGAAATCCGCCTTTTCATCCAGATTTTTATCCCTGACAAATTTCTGCCACATTTTAAAATGAACGATAATTCGAAAACTGCATATCAATCCCGAAATCCTTTTCTTTGAGTTTTGAGATAACGTCCTGCAATAAATCGCGGTCTTTGCTCGAAACCCTGACGCTGTCGCCTTGAATCGAAGCCTGAACTTTCAGTTTTGAATCCTTGATAAATTTGACGATTTCCTTTGCCTTTTCCGTCGGAATTCCCTGCTGAATCTTTACCACCTGCCGAACCGTGCCGCCCGCGGACGGCTCGATTTTTTGATAATCCAGAGCCTTCAGCGAGATTCCGCGCTTAACCAGTTTACTTTGCAAAATATCGTTCATATTGCGGAGTTTGGTTTCATCTTCGGCGGATAAAATCAAATCTTTGTCAAAAACGTCAACCAGCGATTTGCTTCCTTTAAAATCAAACCGCTGGCTGATTTCCTTTCTGGTTTGATTTACGGCGTTGGAAACTTCCGCGTAATCTGTCTTGGAAACGATGTCGAATGTGTTTTCTTTTGCCATAGCTTTTCAAAGTATTGAGAATATCACAAATTTCGGCTGGCTAAAATTCTTTCGCCGAATTATCCGTTTTTGGCTGAATCCGTCTTGACAAAAAAGCGATTTTGAATAATTATTATTCGGCTAAAAAGTGTTTGTTTCCAGATTTATCAACCATAATCCTAAAAACTAAATACTTAAGAATACTTTAATTAAACACCTTAAACTCAAAAAAGGAAAAATATAATTATGAACAATCGCGCTTTTACGTTCATCGCCGTTTTATCTGCCATCGGTATTTTTACGCTGGTTTATTTTCTTTTCTCCGAAAGGAACGCAGCTCACGCTCAAACTCTGACTTATACGTCGAACGACCTTCTAATCGAAGAAAACGGCGGCGAGTATAAAATTCCCGAAAGCGTTTGTCTGACGGATTCAAAACGCCGCGAAATTCAGGAAAAAATACAAGAAAACATCGCAAAGCTCAGCAGCCAGGGAAAATTAAACGATTCGAGCC
>DATHTS010000136.1:0-6711 GCA_035462935.1 Pyrinomonadaceae bacterium | reverse complement strand
GATTACCGTTGACGGCAAAACCTGAACCGGGACGGTTGTTCTGATTCGGCACAACCCCCGGATTGAGCAGCGCCAAACCGTTCAAATTGTTGCGTCCGGGAAGCTCTAAAATTTTCACCTGATCCACGGTCTTTATCACTTGGCTTTGCGTCGTATCAAGCAACTCGCCTTCCGTCGCGGTAACCACTACCTCTGCCTGAACATCTCCGGCTTGAAGCGAAAGACTTACATCCGTTTCAGTTCCGGCATTAATACTTACATTAGTTCTGACTGTCGGAGCAAAACCCGCTTTTTCAATACGAACGGTATAAACTCCAACCGATAAACCGGCTGATCTATAGCGTCCGTTTTCATCGGTTATCAACGTGCGTTGGTAACCCGTATTGTTATCTCTGACTATAACGTTCGCTCCGGGAATGACTGCCCCCGCAGCATCAGTTACAGTTCCTATAATTGTTCCGTTAATTGTTTGCCCGGAAACAAAAATATTCGCTCCGAACAAAACTAAAAACAATATCGCAATTATTGTTTTATTTTTCATAATTTTCCCTCTCTAATTTTAAGATTCGTGTATTACAGCGGATAAATTTTGGAACAACTTGGCTATTCATCGAAGCAAGTCCTATGCCTATATCTCTGACGTTAGTTAAATGTAAAAAGAACATTATTTTATTCGTTCTGCAATAAACTAATAATTTTGCGAAGAAACATAAAATTAGATTTTTATTCAAAAAATTGGATTTATTTGAATGATTTTTGTTTCCGATATAATTCAATTGTTTGGATTATATCCAAATTTTTGGTCATACCTTTTCTTACTAAGAGGGAAGCTAAATAATCAGGAGAAAATGTTTTCCTAATTAAATCAACCGTTTAAAATTCTTATCAAAAAAATTTTTTTAAGGGCATAGCAATTGCTTATTTCTCTAACGCAGTTCCCAACATATTTCAATAAACAAGCAGATAATTGATTTTTAGAAAATTAATGGGGCATTTCTCTTTATTTTGTACTTTAGGCTTTCTCTAATTATTCGACTCTCAAATTTATTTCGTTTTTATTCTTAAAGTAAGCACTTTTAGAAGTGAGAATTTACTTAATTTACGCATGGAGGAAATAGAATGAGAAAGTTAATAAAGGGCTTTGGGACGATGCTTTTGCTGACGGTATTCAGCCAAATTGCCGTTCAAGCGCAAAGCAGCACCGGAGCAATTGCCGGAACGGTGGTGGATCAAAACGGCTCGGTTGTTCCGGGCGCGAGCGTCGCCGCCAGAGGCACAGCCGGTCAGGAATATACGGTTACTACCAGTGCAAACGGAACTTACCGAATTCCGGCGGTTGCAAACGGATTTTATACGGTAACTATTACCGCAACAGGTTTTAAAACGACTGTTAGAACGAATGTGAAAGTTGATGTCGGGGTTCCGGCAACTGTAGATGCGACTCTGGAAGTCGGAGATATATCGCAGGTTGTAGAAGTAACCAGCGGAGGTGAAATTCTGCAAACTCAAACAGCCACAGTCAGTAATACTATCGTCGGACGGCAAATTACTGAAACACCTTTAACATCACGAGACGCCCTGGATTTGATAACACTTTTGCCGGGCACAAGCACGACCGGCGCCCCGCGCCGCTCGACAATCAACGGCTTACCTAAAGGCGCTATAAGCATTACGATTGACGGCGTAGATGTTCAGGATAATTATCTGCGCTCGTCAGACGGATTTTTTACATACGTTCGTCCGCGCGTGGACGCAATTGAAGAAGTTACGCTAACGTCGGCGGTTCCCGGAGCGGAAAGTTCCGGCGACGGCGCGGTAGGAATCAGATTTGTTACCCGCCGCGGGACAAATGATTATAGAGGCGGACTTTTCTGGCAGCACCGAAATACGGATTTGAATGCGAACTACTGGTATAACAACCGCAACGGTTTGGAGCGTCAAAGAGTTCTTTTAAATCAATTCGGCGGTCGCTTTGGCGGACCGATTCCGTTTTTCAATTTTGGCGAAGGCGTTCCAATGTTCCATTCAGGAAAAGATCGCGCATTCTTTTTCGTCAATTATGAAGAATTTCGCTACCCGGAATCGTTAACGCGAACCCGCACTATTCTTACGCAGGAAGCGCAAAGCGGTGTTTACAGATATATCTCAGGCGGACAAGTAAGGTCGGTTAATTTATATAATCTGGCGCTTGCGAATAGTCTGCCTAACACTCCGGACCCGACAATTAACGCGCTTTTGGCGAGCATTCGCAGCACGACTAATCAAGGGACGGTTAGAGACATTACCAATGCGGCAGGCGCGATTACGGATTATAATCGTCAAACTTTTAGTTTTACCAATCCCGGTAATCAGAAACGAACATTTCTTGCCTTGCGTTTTGATGTAAATCTGACAAAGAAACACAGTCTGGAAAATGTTACAAACTATCAAAAATTCAACTCCTTCCCTGATTTCTTGAACAGTATGGATCCGGCATTTCCCGGTTTCACCAATACCGGCGGACAATATTCTACCCGTCCGTCAAATACGACTGCGCTTCGTTCGAATTTTACAAACAATATTGTCAATGAAGCCCGTTTCAATGTATCCGGAGGCGATTCGTCATTCGCGCCTGAATTTACGCGGGATCTGTATGCGAATACCGGCGGCTATGCTTTATCGCTCAGCACTGCCTTCAGCTTAACCAACGCGCATGTTAGAAACTCTAAAAGCGGTCGAACATCGCCGGTTAGGGAATTTACCGATTCGTTAACCTGGCTCAAAGGAAACCATACTATCAGCGTTGGCGGTCAGTTTAAACGCATCGGATTTGAAGACTATGCAACTAATTTTATTGTTCCGACAATATATTTTAGCGGTATTGCGGCAACCGATACTCAGGCGTTTAATATGTTCAATGCGACTACTCTCCCGGGCGCTTCGGCGGCACAGCTTACCGAAGCCAGACAGCTTTATGCCGTTTTAACCGGCAGAATTACACAGGTTGATTTCTGGGCTGAACAGACACCGGCGGGAAATTACGACGTTCTTAATGAAACCGGAAATAAAGTCAGACAGGATACATTCGGTTTGTTCGCTCAGGATTCCTGGCGTATGCGTCCGAATCTAACGGTAAACTTCGGTCTGCGCTGGCAGCCGCAAACTTCATATATACCGCTTTCCAAAAATTACGGCAGGCTTTCGAGTTTTGATGACGTTTACGGAATTTCCGGTCCCGGAAATATGTTTAAGCCGGGCACTATGACTGGAAAAGTTCCGACTATTGTTCGTGTTGAACCGGGTGAAAAGGCTTCCCCGACCGATTATAATAACTTCGCTCCGAGCGTCGGCGCGGTATGGAGTCCGGGATTTGATAAGGGATTTTTAGGCGGATTGTTCGGCGGAAGCGGACGCAGTGTTTTCCGCGGCGGATATTCAAAGGCTTTTGTTCGTGAAGGAACACTTTTACTGTTAAATCTGTTAGGGTCAAATCCGGGCGGTTCGAGAATAGATTTGAGACGCCACGCTTCTTTCCTTAACTTGACGCCGGGTTCGCTTCTGCGAGACCCGAACAATCCCAATCTGGTTCCCGGTACTTTTCCGGCTTCACCGTCCTTCCCGTATACTGTAACGCAAAATGCCGGAATCAATGCTTTCGACCCGGATCTGAAAACCGGATATGTTGACTCGTGGACGTTTGGTTACCAACGCGAAATTGATAGAAATACGGTTGTGGAAGCCCGCTATGTCGGTAATCGCGGCAGGGATTTGTGGGTGCAGCACAACATCAATGAGCTAAACACCATTGAAAACGGATTTGCCGCCGAGTTTGCTAAAGCTCAAGGAAATCTCTATGCGAATATTGCGGCAGGTCAAGCTAATCAAGGCTTTAGATATACCGGCAATCCGGGCACGCAGCCGTTGCCTATTTTCATCGCCTGGTTAAACTCAACGGCTAACAACCAGCCTAATAATACGGCTGTTTACACCAATGCGTTTTTCACCAATAGCTCAAATATAGCGCTTCTTTCGAGAAACAATCCAAATGTGCTTAGCATGGCGGCGACGCTTGAAAATTTTGCCGGAGCGAGAGCAAATGCTTTAGCCAATAACGTCCCGGCGAACTTTTTCTATGCCAACCCGACTTCTGCAAGCGGCGGCGCGTTTGTTTTGAACAACGGTGAAAAAAGCTGGTATGACGCGGCGGTTTTTGAAGTTCGCCGACGTTTATCCGACGGTTTGCGTGTTAATGCCAGCTATGTATGGGCAAAAGCTTTTACAAATGCTTATGCTACAAGCGCCGGTAATGACCAGGTGAATTTTGTCGGAATGACTTTCAGAAATCCCGATTTGCAGAAAACGACAGCCCAGCATGATATTCGGCATGCATTCAAATTTGACGCAACCTACGATTTTCCGTTCGGCAAAGGAAGACAATTCTTCTCGAACAGCAACTGGTTCGTCAATAGTATTCTGGGCGGGTGGACAATTGCTCCGGTCATCCGGTGGCAGAGCGGTTCGCCTATTGTTATGCAAAATGTGCAGTTAATCGGTATGACAAGAGACGAGCTGCAGAAAGAAATCAAGGTTCGCAAAGGTCCAAATGCCGTAACCTTCCTGCCTGATGATATTATTCTGAATACGCAGCGCGCATATAACATTGACGTATTTAGCGCGACAGGTTACGGAACAACATTTGGCGGAGCGCCGGAAGGCAGATTTATCGCTCCGGCAGGTTACGGAAATTGTCAGGCTAGATACGCCGGGGAATGCGGTTTCTCAAATCTGGTTCTTTATGGACCGAATTTCTTTAAGTTCGATGCAAGTTTGATCAAGAGAATTAGATTTGATGAAAAACGCAACTTCGAATTAAAAGCAAGCTTCTTTGACCTTTTGAATAAACCGAACTTCCGCGTCGGCGGCTGGGGAGCCGACACCGTGATTTTGGGCGGCGGCGGCGCAACTTTCGGTCAGCTTGGCTCGGGAGCGGCATATCAAGACGTTTCAACGACAAATGATCCGGGCGGTCGCATCGTAGAATTTATGCTGCGATTCAACTTCTAAGACCAACGCGGCAATTTTTTATTGTTTCGTTGATAATAAGTCAGATAGACTTTGGGTGATTTTCTCTTGGAAATCACCCTTTTTCTTTGTCTGATTTTCGTTAATATCACAATCTTAGATTGTAAAATTAATGCTTGTAATAGAATTTCGTATCATAAATGGAAAAATCCGAAATATTGAATAAAGATTCAATCATATGAATATATCGGAATTATAGAAAAAGTTATTTGTTGAAATAATACTATGTTAAATTTTTCGCTTACTTGGCATAGAAATTGAAAGGTGAAGTGTACTTGCTTCTTAAAAGCTAGAAAAATCATAAAAAATGGAGAAATTGTATGAGCAAACTTTTAGTTAGTTTCCTGTTCGTTTTCATTTGCGCCACTTGTATTTTTGCGCAGCAAACAACAGGCAGTCTCGTGGGAACTGTGTCCAGCCCGGACGGCGTTTTGCCCGGCGCTACAGTTACCGCGGTTGACCAAAAAACCGGCAAATCGCTGACGGTTGTAACAAGTGAATCCGGCAGTTTCCGATTTCAGCAGTTGGAATTCGGAGATTACAGAGTTACGGTTACCGCTGCCGGTTTTAAGACTTTTATTGCCAGCGATGTCAAGATTGACATCGGGCGCGAGTATTCCTTAAATCCGCAATTGGAAGTCGGGCAGGTTACAGAAGAAGTAACCGTTACTGCCGGAGCGGAAGCGATTAATTCGACCAATGCCGAGCTGAGCACGACAATCAGCCAGGAGCAAATCAGAGAGCTTCCGCTGAACGGTCGCAATCCGCTTTCGCTTCTTAATTTGATTGCCGGAGCGAATGCCACGACCAATTCGATAAATGGACAAAGATCCTCGTCAACCGATTATCGTCGGGACGGATTGAATGTTCAGGATAATTTTATTCGAACTGGCGGATTTGTATCGGATCAGCCGACGGTAGACGATACCGCCGAGTTTACGGTTACGACGCAGAATGCGGGAGTAGAAACCGGCGGCGGATCGTCACAGGTGCAGTTGGTGACGCCGCGCGGAGGTTCTGAGTTTCACGGCGCGCTGTATGCTTTTAACCGCAACTCGGAATTTACAGCCAATTCCTTTTTTAATAATGAAAGAGGTATCGAAAAACCGTTTTTGAATCGTAACCAATACGGCGGGAGCGTCAGCGGACCGGTTCCGTTTTTCAATTTTGGAGAAGGCGGTTCGACGTTTGTTAAAAATAAAGCGTTTTTCTTTTTCAATTACGAAGCATTTCGTCTAGCCCAGCAAGTTACTGCTTCTGGAACGACACTGCTTCCGGCAGCGCGAAACGGAAATTTCACATACGTTAATAGCGCGGGACAGCAGGTAACAATAAATGTATTAAGCGGAACCGGATTAACATCGCCGCTGACAACAACGCAAGGCGGAGTGCTTACAGTAGATCCGATAATTCAATCGCGTATTTTGAACAATCTTCCCACCGAAGCTAATGGAATAGTTACAGGAATTAACTTCTTACAATCCACCAGTTTCCTTCGTAAAGATCCGCGAACAAGAAATTCATATACGGGACGGTTTGATTACGACATAAACGACTTAAACACATTTAATTTTGTTTATCGGCGTAATGAGGATACGGATGCCCGAACCGATATTGCTTCCGGTTTTTCGCCCATTCCGTTTGTAAACA
>DATHTS010000135.1:0-7460 GCA_035462935.1 Pyrinomonadaceae bacterium | reverse complement strand
GCCGATTTCGGCAATCGCGGCAACGGTATCCTGCCCGCCCCCATAGACCGAAACCGGAACTTTTCCGTCGCGGCGAAGCCGACGCGCGTCGTTCGAGCCGCGAGCCTCTCTAATTTCTGCTTTTACTGTAACTTTCTCAGCCATAAAATTTTTAAAGTAGAGAGTGGAGAGTAAAGAGTTGAGAGTTGAGGCTGCAAACTTTATACTCTCAACTCTTTACTCTAAACTCTAAACTCTTTCAAATAAACAGTGATGAAACGCTGGTTTCATCGTGGATTGATTTAATAGCTCTCGCCAGAAGGTTGGCGACGCTCAAAATCTCGATTCTGCCATCAGCCAAAAGCGGCTGCGCTTTCTCGCAAAGCGGAATCGTGTTGCTGACAATTACTTTTTCAATATAAGAATTGCCTAATCTTTCGACCGCATTTCCCGATAAAACCGCGTGCGAAAAACTTGCGAAAATCTCGTTCGCTCCGCTTTTTTTGAGCGCGTCGGCAACCTTGCAAATCGTGCCGCCGGTGTCGCACATATCGTCAACTATCAAACAATTTTTGCCTTCAACGTCGCCGACCACATTCATTACCTCGGCGACATTCGCCTTTTCGCGCCGTTTGTCGCAAAGAGCGAGTTCCGCATCGAGTCGTTTGGCGTAAGCGCGGGCACGTTCCGCTCCGCCGGTGTCGGGCGCGACGACGACCAGATTTTCAACCGGATTCTTCCGAAAATAATCAATAATTATCGGCGCGGCAAAAAGATGGTCAACCGGAATGTCAAAAAAACCCTGGATTTGCGAAGCGTGCAAATCAATCGTTACAACGCGGTGCGCTCCAGCCGTTGTTATCAAATTCGATACCAACTTTGCCGCAATCGGCACTCGCGGGCGATCTTTTTTATCCGAACGCGCATAACCGAAATACGGAATCACCGCCGTGACTCGTTCGGCTGAAGCCCGAACAAATGTGTCGAGCATAATCAGCAGCTCCATCAAATTTTCATTCGACGGCGGGCAAGTCGGCTGAATTATAAAAACGTCGGAGCCGCGCACGTTTTCGCCGATTTGAAAATTAAACTCGCCGTCGGAAAATCTTTCCGTTGTCGCCTGTCCCAAATCCACGCTTAAATGCCGGCAGATTTCCTCTCCCAGTCGCGGATGGGCATTTCCCGAAAAAACTTTTAAATTGCCGGTTACGCTCATTTAAATTCCAGATTCAAGATTTCAGATTCCAGATTAATAATACAGGATTTGGAATCTGAAATTTGGAATTTGAAATAAAAAAACGAGCAAAAAAACTGCTCGTTCCGATTAAAAAAACAAATGGCTGGGGCGGAAGGATTCGAACCTACGAATGCCGGAACCAAAATCCGGTGCCTTACCACTTGGCGACGCCCCAGTAGATTTTTTTAGAAACTAATCGGAAGCAAACTGCTGCACGGATAAAGTGCCTCGCGGTATTGTGCGCGCGAAACAGTCGCTACGGCAAACTTTCGCCAATTTCTTTCATTTTCAATGGCTTTTATAGCTGTCTGCCGTGTTTCTTCACTGTCAAAGATGCCGAAAACGCTCGCTCCGCTGCCTGTCATTAAAGCGCGGTTCGCGCCAAGCGAAAATAGTCTTTCCTTGACACGCTCGATTTCCGGCTCGATTTTGAAAACGCTCGCTTCAAAATCGTTTTTCAAATCATACTGCCGCCAATTCAACGTTTCGGCTTCGCGGAGGCAAATTTGAAGAATACTTTTTGACTCTTGGTTTGTCAAGCGCGGCGCATTCAGCCGGGAAAAGGCTTCGGCGGTTGAAACATTTACCTTTGGCGTAATGATTAAAATGAATTTTTCTTCCCTTTCGGGCAAAGGAAAAATCTCGGTTCCGCGCCCCGCGCCAAGCGCCGTTCCGCCGAAAAAGAAAAAAGGAACGTCAGAACCGATTTGTTTCCCGATTTCCAAAAACTCGGCAAAACCTATTTCAATTTCCCAGAGTTTTGCTAAAGCCAGAAGAGTCGTCGCGGCATTTGAAGAACCGCCGCCCAATCCGCCGGGCGCGGGAATTTTCTTTCTCAAATAAATTCTCGCGCCTTTTTTTACATCGAATCTTTCCTGTAAAATTTTCGCAGCCTTGATAATAAGATTTCTTTCATCGGTCGGAAACTTGGGGAAATTACAATCGAGGATTAAATCTTTGCTTTTCTTGAAGATCAAAGTGTCATTCAGAGAAACTGTTTGAAAAACCGTGCAAAGCTCATGAAAACCGTCGTCGCGTTTTCCCAAAACCCGCAGATGCAAATTTATTTTGGCAAAAGATGGAAGTTTCAGTTGATTTTCCGCCATATTTTAATGCGGGGCTTCGTCTGCGGGAAAGGCGTTTGCGTCATTGATAACCGGAGAAATTAATTTTTCGCGGTATTGTTCGGGAAGTTTTCGCACCCTTTTATTTTCGTCCGTAACAAGATGTAAAGTCTCGCCTTCGGCAATCAAAGTTTCATCTGACGGGCGATAAATTTGGTAAATAAAACGAAGCGAGCGGCTGCGAATTTCCTCGATTTTGGTGCGGACTATCAAAACATCTTCATAAAAAGCGGGCGATTTAAAGCGGCAGTAAACTTCGGCGACAACCATCAGCGCATTGTCCTTTTCCTCCATCTCCTTGTAGGAAAAGCCGCGCTCGCGGCAAAAATCGCTCCTGCCGAATTCAAACCAGATAAGAAAATTGGAATGATGAACAATCCCCATTTTATCGGTTTCGGCATAGCGGACGCGGATTTCGGTTTCGTGCCAATCCATAATCAGTAGGCAGCGGCAGTCGGCAGTTGGCAGTAAGCTTTCGGTTTATCCGACAAAAACTGCCAACTGCCGCTGCTTACTGCTAACTTAAAAGACTGGGAGGCAGGGATTCGAACCCCGATAGGCAGATCCAGAGACTGCAGTCCTACCATTAGACGACCTCCCATCAAAGAACATCGTAAGTTATCTAATTTATTCAGCTAATTTTTGATTGTCAAATGTTTTACTTGAAATCCGACTTGCCCGAAACGGTTTTTAAAAGGCAAAATAAAATTTTATGTCGGCTGGCGAAAAAGACATTGTAACTAATCGTGCCGCTTTTCACGAATATCACATTGAGGATAAATATGAAGCGGGCGCGGTTTTGCAGGGAACTGAAGTGAAAAGCATTATGGTCGGGCGGGTTCAATTAAAGGAATCTTACGTCAGCGTGCGCGACGGCGAGGTGTGGCTTTTTAACGCGCACGTTTCGCCTTATTCGCACGGGAATAAACAAAATCACGAGCCTTTGCGAACCAGAAAGCTGCTTTTGCATAAAAGGGAAATCGAGCGGCTTGAAAAAGAAGCGATGCAGAAGGGAATGACGCTCGTTATTACGCGGATTTACTGGAAAAACGGGCGCATAAAATTTGAAATCGGTGTGGCAAAAGGTAAAAAACTTTACGACAAGCGCGAGGATTTGAAATCCCGTACAATCGAAAAAGAAACCCGCGCGCAGTTGAAAGAAAGCCGCAGATAAGTTATAGATTTATAAAAAGTTATTTAAAATTTTTCGGGGTTTTGCAATAATAACTTTAAATCAAACAAAAAGAGGTGAAGATGAAATCTCAGGCAATTACTGAAAATTTCCAGGAAGCGAATGTCGAGGCTTTAGCCGTGACGGTATTTAAAGATGAAAAAGCCGCGAGCGGAATTTTGAAGGATTTGGACAAAATGACCGGCGGGATGATCGCTTCGGTTATTGAAACCGATGAATTCAAAGGCGAAAGCGGCGATACGGCGTTCTTTTATTATTCGCCGAACGGGAAAACCAAAGCGAGGCGAATTCTGCTGGTTGGCGCGGGCGAAAAGAACGAATACAAAACTGCTGATGTAGGAACGATAGCGGGAACGGCGGCGCGTTTTTTGCGAAAACGCAGCATCAAAAGTTTTGCGCTCGCTCCGCGTTTGGAAGGCGATTCAAACGAAATCGGCAGCTTCGCAATGCAAGGCGTGGTTACCAGCCAGTTTGAGCTTGATAAATACAAGACCAAAGACAAAAACGACAAGGCAATCAATAATTTTGTTTTGTTTGTCGAAGGCGGAAATAAGAAGGAAATGCAAGACGGCTTGAGGCGCGGCGAGATTATCGGCGATTCGATTAATTTTACCCGCGATCTTGCAAACGAGCCGCCGAACATTTTGACGCCGACCGAAATGGCGAACCGCGCCCAGAAAATGGCGAAGGAAGCCGGCTTGAAATGCGAAATCCTCGACGAAGCAAAGATGGAAAGAATGGGAATGGGCTCGCTTCTCAGCGTTACCCAAGGTTCGGCTCAGCCCGCGAAAATGATCGTTCTCCGTTACCAGCCGAAGAAAAACACCGGCACGAAAGGCGAGCTTTTGTCACTGGTCGGCAAAGGAATCACGTTTGACACGGGCGGAATTTCCATCAAACCCGCGGAAAATATGGACGCGATGAAATATGATATGTCGGGCGGCGCGACCGTTATCGGCACGATGCGCGCCATCGGGCTCTTGCAGCCGAGCGTTCCGGTTTTGGGCATTGTCGCGGCGGTGGAAAATATGCCGGGCGGAAAAGCGACTCGCCCGTCCGATGTCGTAACCGCGATGAACGGAAAAACCGTGGAAATTCTCAACACCGATGCCGAAGGACGCTTGATTTTAGCCGACGCGGTTGCATATGCCGAAAAACAAGGCGCGACCCGCATCGTTGATATGGCGACATTGACGGGTGCGGTAATTATCGCTCTCGGCGATGTAAATACCGGAATTTTGGGCAATGATCAGGAGTTGGTTGAAGAGATTATCGAATGCGGCAAGCAAGTAGGCGAAAATTTCTGGCAGCTTCCGCTGGGCAAGGAATACAGCAAAGCGATCAAATCCGACATTGCCGACGTAAAAAACATCGGTTACGCGCGAAAAGCGGGAACGATTATTGGCGGAGCGTTCATACAGGAATTTATTGATAAAGCAAAATGGGCGCATCTCGACATCGCCGGAACAGCTTGGGCGGATGACACTAAACCGTTTCGCGCGAAAGGACCGACTGGCGTGGCGGTTAGAACTTTGCTGAAATTGGTTGAAAAATCGCAATAAATTAATTGTCAGAACCGCCTGCGTGAGCGGGTGGGTTTCGGTAATGAGTTACCCGCCCGCTTACGCAGGCGGTTCTGACTTTAAAGCCAATTTCTTCTCGCTTCATACAAAACAATTCCGCACGAAACCGCTAGATTTAAACTCTCGACTTCCGTTTCCATCGGAATAATCAAACTTTCTTCGACCAAACTTCTTTCCTCCGCAGAAAGTCCATACGCTTCGGAACCGAAAATCAATAAACGCGGCTTTTTCCAATCAACTTCCCAGAGACTTTTCTCAGAATTAATATCGGCGCAAATCGAAGTTAGATTTTTATCTGTCGACCAATCCAAAATCTCTCGAAAACCCGCATTCGTCCAAAACTTAAGCCGGAAACTCGCGCCCATCGCTCCGCGCAAAGCCTTCGGCGAAAAAACGTCGGCGGAATTTTTTGTTAAAATTACGCTGGAAACGCCAACTGCTTCCGCCGTTCGCAAAATCGCGCCTAAATTGCTCGGATTGTTGATTTGATGAAGCAGGACGATTAGAGGGAATTTTTCAAAACTTCCGTTAAAGGCTTTTTCTACAATTTCCTTTCCGGTTTCGGGTTTTTCACAAATTAAAATTATTCCCTGGGAGTTTTGTGTATCGGAAAGTGAATTGAAAATTTGCGCGGGAATTTGAAAGGTGTTTTGAGTTTTTTGATTGATTTCGGCTATTAATTCTCTGCTTCGCTCATTTTGTTGAAAATCTTCAGTCAGGAAACATTCAAGAATCTGCAAATCGCTTTTTACGGCTTCTTCCGCCAAGCGGAAGCCTTCCACAAAAACCGCACCTTTTTCCCGCCCGTCGCGCACTTTTCGGGCAAATTTTAGCTTTGGATTATCGCGGCTTGTGATTTTCAGCATTTCAACCCTGACTATTGAGTAAGCCCTTTATTTGTGGGATAATCCCTTTTGCGCGCCCGTAGCTCAGTGGATAGAGCGTTCGGCTCCGAACCGAAAGGTCGCAAGTTCAATTCTTGCCGGGCGTATTTTTTTTGAACCTGCTTGATTTCCTTAAAATTCCGACTTCAAATTTCCAGGATATTATTTCGGCTGAATCGTAACTTGTTTTATTTTTATATCCTCAGTTGGACGGTCGCGATTTCGTGGAGCGCCAGCGATAGTTCGCACATTATTCATTCCTTCAATCACTTTACCGAAAACGGTGTATTTGTTATCAAAACCGGGATAACGTTTGAGCGTGATAAAAAACTGCGAGTTTGCAGTGTCTGGTTCCGCCCGGCGAGCCGCGCCGACGATACCGGTATCGTATGGAATATCGGAAAATTCGGCTTCAACATTCGGTTTGTCGGAATTGCCCTGCCCGTCATTAGTCGGGTCGTCATCTTTTGAATTAGGATCGCCGCCTTGAATTACCGCATCATTGACGCGATGAAAAGTTGTGCCGCTATAAAAACCTTCACGCGCCAATTCCTTGAAACGCGCGACGGCTTTCGGCGCGACGTTTGAATAAAGCTCGATTTTTATCGTGCCGTAAGCCGGTTCTTCCATTTCGATAACGGCAATCTCGTTATCGGCAACCGGCTGCACGCCTGTTTTAACGGCGGGAGTTCCTTTCGCTTTAGTGTTAGTGTTTGAATTGTTGCTGCACGAAGAAAACAGCGCCGCAAAAAGCGCCAAAAGAACAAAAATTCTAAGATTTGTCTTAAACATATTTTCAAATAATAATTTGACTGAAATCTATTTTTTAATTAAAAAACCTTATCGCTGTCAAGCAAAATCGTAACCGGACCGTCATTTACAAGTTCGACATCCATCATCGCCTGAAATTTTCCGGTTTCCACTTTTGCGATTTGCTTTCGAGCCTCGGAAACAAAAAAATTATAAAGATTTTCTGCCTGTTCGGGCAAGGCGGCTTCGATATACGAAGGTCGTCTGCCGCGCCGCGCGTCGCCGTAAAGCGTGAACTGCGAAACGACAAGCATCTCGCCGCCGATGTCGAGCAGGGAAAGATTCATTTTCCCGTCCTCATCTTCAAAAATACGAAGATTCAACGTTTTTTCTAAAATATAATTCGCTTCCTTTTCAGAATCCTTCCGCGAAACTCCGAGCAAAATCAAAATTCCTCTACCGATTTCGCCTGTAATCTCGCCATCTACGGAAACTTTTGCGCGGGAAACTCTTTGGATAACGGCACGCATAAAAATGGATAATGGAAAATGGAAAGTGGAAAATTTAGAATTATATTTTCAACTTTCCATTTTCCGTTATCCGTTACTCTTCAATATAAACTTTTTCCATCACAACCGGCTCAAGCGGCTTGTCGCGTTGATTAGTTTGAACATTGGCGATTTCGTCAACGACATCCTGTCCTTCAATCAC
>DATHTS010000134.1:0-5521 GCA_035462935.1 Pyrinomonadaceae bacterium | reverse complement strand
ATAAACATTCAAGTTTTCTAAATTCAACCGCCACGTAGGCGCAGGCGGCTGCGGACCCGTATAAACAAACTTGAATTGCTCTAAATCGAAATAAAAATAAGAAAGGATAAAAACAGGGAAAAGAAAAACCCTTATGTATTAAGGGTTTATTAAGATTTACTATCTTTTTAGTTTTTGTTATTTATTGTTTCTTACTTTCCAATACAAAAAGTCGAAAATATTCGGGTCAGCATATCTTCGGTCGTCGTCTCGCCGGTAATACTTCCGAGATAGCGCATCGCATTGTGCAAGCCGATTAGAACGATTTCCTCGCTGGCTTTTTCCTCTATTAAACCGACGGAATTTTCGATCTCGGATTTTGCGCGCAGAAGCAAATCGTGATGGCGTGCGTCGGAAACGAGAAAACCTGAGCTTTCTGTATCCTGCGGCTGAAAGGGTTCAACGATTGCTTTTTGCAGTCTTTCCAAACCTTCGCCTGTTTTGGCAGAAACGGGGAGGATTTGGGATTTGGGATTTGGGAGTTGGGATTTTATTTCCTCTGGAATTTGTGAAGCGCCATTGGTTAAATCAATTTTGTTGACGGCGATGAAATGCTGTAATTCAGAGGCTTGGGCGAGGATCTCGCGGTCTTCGGCGGTTAGATTTTGGGAAGCGTCAAGCATTACAATCACCAGATCGGCGTCAATCATCGCTCGTTTCGAGCGTTCGACGCCGATGCTTTCGACCGTATCGAGCGTTTCGCGCAAACCAGCTGTGTCAATCAGCGAGACGGGAATGCCGTTGATGCTCAGTTTTTCGTGAAGCTGGTCGCGCGTCGTTCCGGCAATTTCTGTAACGATGGCGCGTTCGTGTCCGAGCAGGGCGTTGAAAAGGCTGGACTTTCCGACGTTCGGGCGACCGACGAGCGCGACTTTTAAGCCTTCCCGCAGAAGTTTTCCGGCTTGAAAGGTCGAAGCCATTTTGCTTAAATATTCGGTGATTTCGTTAAGTTTTGCTTTGATATTTTCGGTTTGAAAATCGGGCAGATCGTCCTCGACAAATTCGAGCGCCGATTCTAAAACGACGATTACATCGAGCAATTCATCCTTCAGGGGCTGCAATTGATTGGAAAGCTCGCCGCGAAGCTGCCGGACGGCTTGGCGGGCGGAAGCGACGGTTTGCGCGTCAATCAGATCACGAATCGCTTCGGCTTGCGATAGATTCATTCGTCCGTTTGCCAGAGCGCGAAGGGAAAACTCGCCCGGTTCGGCAAGACGCGCGTCAAGCCGCAGGCAAAAATCTATGATTTGTCTCAGGATGACGGGCGAGCCGTGACAGCTTATTTCGATTACGTCTTCGCCGGTGAAGGAATGCGGCGATTGGAAAAAGGTGATTACCGTTTCATCAATCGCTTCGCCGGATTCGAGGTCGTAGATTTTTTTAAGCGCCGCAAAACGCGGCTGAGGATTAAAATCTTCGTCGCGGGTGAGTTTGCGAACAATATCAAGCGATCTTTCGCCGCTCAGACGAATCACGCCGATTCCGCTTCTTCCCAAAGGTGTGGCTAACGCAGCGATTGTGTCTTTCATTATTTCGGATTTCAGATTCCAAATTCCAAATTCTAAAAATCTGAAATCCGGAATTTGGAATTTGAAATTATTTCAATCGAACCTGCAAGCGTCTGTCTCTTCCTTCGCCGACCGATTCCGTCGCCAAATCTTCTTCCGACTGCAAGGTCATATGAATAATCCGCCGCTCGGTCGAATTGAGTATGCCGAAAGTGAACGGGCGGGAATTTTTCCGCACGTGATCGGCGGCAAAACGCGCCATGGCTTGAAGCTCGGCTTTGCGCGTGCGCCTGAAACCTTCGGCGTCGCAGATAAAACGATGCCGGCGGTCAAGCTGTCTGCCATAAATTTGAAACAGCAGCGTTTCAAAAGCGTCGAGCATTTCGCCGTTCTCGCTCAAAAGCAAATGCGCGTCCTCGCCCCGCAAATCCAGCAAGCAGCCATCTTCGTCCGACCATTGCGACGAAACGCTCAGATCAAACCGCATTTCGGCTAAAATATCGGTCAGAAATTCTTCGGCATTTTGGCAAATTTCGTTCATAAAATTTGTTAATCGTTAATTGTTAATGGTTAATTGTATTAACAAAATAAGCAGGCGACAGAAGATGGATGCAACTCTAAACTCTGCACTATAAACTCTAGACTAAATTGCAGATATTTTTATCCAAATTAGTTTAGAGTTACGAGTTTAGAATTTAGAGTTATCGCCCGTATCCAACTTGATTTGTCAATACACTCAGTCTTTTAAACCGTTTTCATTAACAACTTACGAAGTAGAAAGCTTCGGCTTTGCCTTAACCTTCTTCGCGTTTTTCGGCACGGTTTCGACGATTTCTTCCTTCGGCGGCTCGTCCGTTTTGTTAATTCTGTTGATAATCAACTGCTGAACAAACATCACGATATTTCCGAAAAACCAATAAAGCAGAAGCCCCGAAGGCGCGCCCCACATAATCCAGAGCATCATCACCGGCATCAGATACGTCATCATTTTCTGCTGCATCTGCTGTTCGGGCGTAACCGCCGGACCTGACGGCATAAACTTCATCGAAAGAATCATCGAGATGGCAAAGCCGAACTCCAGCAAATGATACGGGTCGCCCGACGAAAGATCGGGAAGCCATAAAAACGACGCCTGACGAAAACTGAGCGAAATCGTGATAGCTACATAGAGCGCAATGAGCAAAGGAAATTGCAGCAGCGTCGGCAGACAGCCGCCAATCGGGAGCGCGTCTTTCGTCATTTTCAACTGCTGCATCTGCAATTCGCGCATTCGCGGGTCGTCCATCGGCACGCCTTTCTTTTGCAGATCTTTCAATCTATCCTGCATTTCCTTCATTTTAGGCGCATTTCTCTGCGCTTTTTTGAAGGATTTCGATTGAAACCAGCGAAGAGGGAACAAAGCCGAATAGAACAAAAACGTAAAGACTATAATGGCGATGCCGTAATTATGCGTGAAATTGTAAAGAAAATTCAGCGCGTAAAGAATCGGAACGGCGAGAGGCTTTGTCAGACGGCTAAACCAGCCGTAATTGATAAAATCTTCAATATCAATCGTTCTGCCGACCGCGTTCGACAAAATCTCGTTGTATTCGTTCATCGCAAAGCGGTCTTTCGTTCCCGTATAAATCCTTGTGATCGAACCGTCAGCGGCAATCGGAACGGCGGCGGTAACGAGATGCTTGGTTATTTTGGTCGTCTCGCTTCGCGTAATCCAGGAAATAATTCCGTCGAAAAACGGCGCGGTTTCGACCTCGTATCTGCTCGCGTGATATTCAAGCCCCGGCAAAGGCTGCGAGGGAATTGCCGCCATCGCAAAATACGCGTCGCCGACTCCAGCCCAATCAACCGCGCCTTCAAAGGCTTTGGAAGCCGTGTTGTTGACATACTCGAAATATGCGCCGGGATAACGTTCGATACCGCCGTTAATAAAAGAAACCGCTTCCGCTTCGGTTTTGTAAAAAGTGTAATACGGAACGCTTTGATCGCCGATGCTCGCGCCGATAAGAAGTTTTGTATTCGGAACAGGCTGACCGTTTCTGGTTAGACTGGTTTGCAAATCGGAAACATAACTGTCACCGCGAAAAGTGAAACTTTTTATCGCTTCAACTCCTGTCGCTTCATCTCTTAAAACAAAATCAATTTTTCTTTCCTGACCTTCGCCAAGTTCGATGACTTCTTCATTTGCCGCGACTTGATAATTGCGCTCGTTTAGAAATTGATTCAGACTTTCATCGCCGGTCGAAAGCCGGAAGGGAATTACGCGCGGGTTTCGGCTCAATCCTTCAGGCGGAATAAGCTCAAGCGGTTTCTTTTCATTTTCGTTCGAGCCTTCGCCATACAAAGCCTTCTCGCCTTGCGGAGATTTGTTTTTCAGCAAAATCCAACTCGTCGCCAACGCGCCTCTGCTGTCGAGCGTCGCCTGATAAAGCGGCGTTTTTATCGTTATTTGCCGGTTCGGAACATTGTCCGGCGTTGCTGTTAAAACCGTTTGCTGCGTGGTTTGAGGCTGTTGAGTTTCAGGCGGCGGCGCGGCAGTATTAGCCGCCGTCTGTGCCGTATTCGTATTGTCGGCAGGCGGCTTTGGCGGCGGTGCGAAAAAGTATGTCCAGCCGAATAAAACCACCATCGAAAGCGTGGCGGCTAAAAGAAACCGAAACTGAGTTTGTTTTTTAGAATCTTCCATCTTTTGTAGTAAGAAGTGAGCAGTGAGCAGCGAGCAGTTTTATTTTTTCTGCTCACTGCTCACTGCTTACCGCTCACTTAACCGGGTCGTGTCCGCCTTTGCAAAAGGGTTGACAACGTAGAATACGTTTGATGCCCATCCAGGTTCCGCGAATTGCGCCGTATTTTTCGACCGCCTGCATCGCGTATACCGAGCAGGTCGGCTCAAAGCGGCACGAGGGCGGTAAAAAAGGCGAGATAAACGTCTTGTAAAGCTTCAAAATATCCAAAACCAAAAACTTCATTTTGCCCTACTTTCAGACGTTTTCTTCGCCTTGATTATTTTTCGTTTCGCCGTTTTTTACTTTCGCAATAATTTGCCGGAATTCCGCCAGCGGTTTATCGAGCTTTGTCCGAAGCAAGCTCCTTCGCGCATTCAAAACCCAATCGTATTTTGTATCCAGCTCGCCGAGTTCCGCCTTGCTCAAGCGAAAGGCTTCGCGCAAAAGACGCTTCGCCCGGTTTCGCTCGTGAGCCTTGCCGATAGCCTTTTTTGAAGCCGTTACGCCGAAACGCTGAAAAACGGTTTCCGACGGCAAAATAAAAGCCGTCATAAAACGCCCTTCAATCCGCTTGCCTTCAGTGTAAACGCGGCGAAACTCGCCCGGCTTTCTCAGCCTAGCTTCCTTCGGCAAACCAAAATTTAATAATGCGTCGGCGTTAATCTCTTGCGTCCCTTGGCGCGGCGGCGTTTGATCACGCAACGCCCGTTCTTGGTCGCCATTCTCGCTCTGAAGCCGTGCTTCTTCGCGCGGCGACGGTTGTTCGGTTGATAAGTTCTCTTTGGCATAATTACTGTTCATCCTCCACTCAAAAGTGAAAACTTAAAGTTTATGTGTAATTTTTGATTATGTCAAAACGAGCTGCGTTGCAGCGAAAAAGCCGTTTTGAAACTTTTGCAAGTTTAATGAGTGAAAAGAATTATGTTAACTCGAAGCCTTTTGTCATTCTTCGTATTCTACTGTTTTCTGCCGCTCTTCATTTTCTTTCTGGTTTTCACGCTGGCGCTCAAGGAAAGAGACTCCAAACTAAGACTTCGTGAAATAATGCAAAGTTTCTTTAGAAAAGTCTTTTAGCCGTCTGCCAAAATCACGCGCCTGCCGATGATTTTATAATTTCCTCGGGCAATTCGCCTTACCGCTTCGACATAAAGCGCATGTTCATGCTCCAAGATCCGAGCCGAAAGTGTTTCTGCCGTGTCAGTATCCAAAACTTCCACTGCTTTCTGCAAAACTATCGCCCCGTGATCCAAA
>DATHTS010000133.1:0-1654 GCA_035462935.1 Pyrinomonadaceae bacterium | reverse complement strand
CGTGATTCACAAGCAAGGGACGAAGAGTGAGCGTCGCGAGCGTGTTGCCGGACTTTTGCGACGCGTCGGGCTCGATCCGGATTACATGAATCGTTACGCGCACGAGTTTTCAGGTGGCCAGCGTCAGCGCATCGGCGTCGCGCGCAGCCTCGCGCTCAATCCGAAATTGATCGTTGCCGATGAACCGGTGTCGGCGCTCGATGTTTCCGTGCAGGCGCAGGTCGTTAATCTTTTGCAGGATTTGCAGGCGGAATTCGGTTTGACTTATCTATTCATCTCGCACGGCTTGGCGGTCGTCGAGCATATTTCAAACCGCGTGGCGGTGATGTATCTCGGTAAAATTGTCGAGATTGCCGATGCCCAAACGCTTTACGAAAATCCTTTGATGCCTTACACAAAGGCGCTTTTATCGGCGATTCCGGTTCCTGATCCCAAGCAGAAACGCGAGCGAATCGTTTTGCAGGGTGATGTGCCAACGCCGATCAATCCGCCTTCGGGCTGTCGTTTTCGCACGCGCTGTCCTTGGGCGATTGAAGAATGCGCTCAGGTCGTTCCTGAGCTTCGAGAAATCGAGCCGAATCATTTCGCGGCGTGTATCCGCATCGAAGGCTATGAAAATGCGCCGGTGAAGAGTTGAGATTACGAAACTATCTGTTAAAATCAGCCGTAAGTTAAAACAAGTTCTATCCATTCCAAACAAAATGAGGTGAATATGCTGCGATACAGTGCAATCGTCGTTTTTATAATCGGGATTATTGTCCTGATTTTAGGTATTACGAAAATCGTGCCGAACACAACCGGAACAGGCGTTTCATTACTGCTCCTGGGCGGGTTGCTTTTCGGTTTGAGCTTTGTGCCAAAGCCGGACAGCGACAGCCCGGTCGGGGAAATGTCTCCGATTGAGCGTTTGACCAAGATTTTTTACGCGCCGGCTGAGGTTTTCCAGAATCTGCGGCGGCATCCGCGCTGGCTGGTGGCGATTCTGATTATGACGGTTCTTTCCGCCGTTTACAGCAACGCTTTTATGTATCGGCTGACGCCGGAAAGAATCACCAATTACGCCATTGATAAAACCCTGGAAATGCCGATGATGAACGAGCAGGCGAGAGCGCAGGTCGAATCAACCAGAAAACAAACGATTGAAGATGCTAAAAGTCCTGTTTCGAGAGTTACTCAAGCCGTAAACAGTTTTGTCGGATATACTTTTCTTTACGCTTTTTTCGGTTTGGTTTTCTGGCTTTTCGCTCTGGCGATGGGCGGAAAGATAAACTTCTGGCAGGCGTTTTCGGCAAGCGTGTATGCCGCTTTCCCGATTGCGGTTATCAATCGGGTTTTGAGCTTGATAATTTTGTTTATAAAAGACCCGACCGATATTCACCCGATACTCGGCTCGAATTCGCTGCTGCAGGATAATCTGGGAATTCTCGTTACGCCCGCCGATAATCCGGTTTTGTATGTTCTGCTCAGCGCTTTTGGCATTCTGCAGTTTTACTGGATTTTTCTAATGGCGACGGGTTTGAAAAATGCGGGTGAGAGAGTTTCGCCTACAACGGCTTGGACGGCGACTATTGTCGTTTGGTTAATTGGCGTTACACTTTCAGTTGTGATGGCGTTGATTTTTCCGAGTTTCTTCAGTTAGAACAATATTCGGGTC
>DATHTS010000132.1:0-4712 GCA_035462935.1 Pyrinomonadaceae bacterium | reverse complement strand
GAACGATGCGTTCGGGCACGTGCTTTCCGAACCATTGAAGAATACGCCCGCGAAAACTGTCGGCGGTCGCCTGAGATACGGAAATCAGCCGCGTCCGCGAAGAAGCGGCGACCAGAAGGCGAATCGCAATGCTGAAAGGATGCAGCTTTAATTCATCCTGTATATGCCAGAAAACCGGCAATCCCGTGCCGACGCTGGCGAGATTTGCCGTTAAACCGGCGCGAATGCTGTTTGCGTGAATCAAATCCGGTTTGACTTCGAGAATCTCGGAGCGAAGCTGTTTAATCGTGCTGAAAAGGGAAATCAGATATTTGAAAATCAGGTCAATCCGCCATGTAAAACGCGCTTCAAGCTGACGGACAATTTTGACCGGAATTCCGAGTTTGCCAATCTCCTCAGCTAAACCACCTTCGGGGCAGACCGCAATCGGCGTGAACTTTTCCCGATTCAAATATTTAAGGAGAAGCAGAAGTATATTTTCAGCGCCGCTGACTTGACCCGTGTGACTGTAAAAAAGAATTTTCATCTCTAAATTATTTGAAACTTAACGCTTCGCCCTCCGGTAAAAATTCGGTTCTATTTTTTTCTTCTCCAGCCTCAATTACAGGCGGCTTCAAAATTTTTTTCACCGGAAAATAAAACGGCGAGACTTTGGCAATAAACCGGAGCAGATTATCATTTCTGCCGAGCGGCACGCGCCAGCGCGAAAACGGCGTGTTTTTCCCGTTCCAAACCGACCAAGCTGCCGTATATCCGCATTCTTCGCTTAACCTTTCGACTTTCCCGTTGCAATCGCCGTAGGGATACGCCAATAAATCAATCTCTTTATTTGTGATTTCTTCGAGCAGTTTTTTCGATTCGGAAAGCTCAAAGCGAACTTCTTCTTCGGAAAGCTTTGTTAAATGGCGATGCCAGAAACCATGAGAGCCAATTGTAATAAGCGGATGCGAGACGAGCGTTTGAATATCTTCCGCAGAAAGATAATTTTCCTTGCCGATAAAACCAGCCGCGACAAACAAAGTCATCGGCAGTTCATATTTTTCCAAAAGCGGCAAGGCAAAGGTTAAATTGTCCCGGAATCCGTCATCAAAGGTGATAGCAATAAGATTTTCCTTTTCCGAAGCGGTCAAAAACTCGCGCAACGAAGCAACCTGCTTTCTCCGTTTTGAAAGCCACTGAAGATGCGTTTCAAACCGCTCCGGCGAAATATCAATATTTGCCGGCAGAGGCTTTTCGGGGGCGCTGATTGTGTGATATACGATTGCTCTGTGCATTTTCTTTTTGCTATTACAAATGCACAAGAAAGCAAGGTTTCCAGTTTTTTGAGCTTATTTGTTGTTAAAGAATTCTTTTAGGTGGTTTTAGACAATTCGGGGACATTTTGAAGAAGAGAATCGGTATTTAAGAAAAGATGATAAAAGGAAAAAAGAAAAGCCTAAAGCCGGAACTTTAAGCTGCAAATACCTGAAAATTCAGCAAAATTATTTAATTGTTTCGAGCCTTTTAAATTAATTCATATTGACAATTCATACTTTCAACCAATTCATCAACCTTTGCCTCGACCGTTTCCTGAATCTTTTGTAAATTTTCTTCCGTATCGGCTTCAAACCGCAAAACAAGAATCGCCTGCGTGTTCGATGCCCTGACCAAGCCCCAGCCGTTTTCAAATAAAATTCTCGCGCCGTCGGTCGTGATAACTTCGTTGCTGCGGGAAAATTCCTCCGCAATTTGCCGCACAATCGAAAATTTGTTTTCTTCCTCGCATGGAACGCGAAGCTCGGCGGTAGAAAATGTTTTGGGCAAATCAGCCAACAATTCCGACAACGTTTTATCGGTTTTCGACAAAATTTCTAAAACTCTCGCACCTGCGTAACAAGCGTCATCAAAGCCGTAAAATCTATCGGCAAAAAAGATATGCCCGCTCATCTCGCCCGCGAGAACCGCGCCGGTTTCCTTCATTTTCGCCTTTATCAAAGAGTGTCCGGCTTTCCACATCAAGGGCGTTCCGCCGTGTTTTTCAATGTCGTCAAAAAGTTTCTGCGAGCATTTTACTTCCGCAATAATTGTCGAACCGGGCTTTTCTTTCAGAACCGAGCGCGAGAGCAAAACCATCAGCTCATCGCCCCAGATAATTCCGCCTTTTTCGTCAATCACGCCGATTCTATCGCCGTCGCCGTCAAAAGCTATGCCCAAATCCGCTTTGTATTTTTCTACCGCTTCAATCGCATCGTGTAAATTTTCGACCACCGTCGGGTCAGGATGATGATTCGGGAAATTTGAATCCGGCTCGCTAAACAGTTCAATGAGTTCAATGCCAAGTTCACGATAAATTGGCGAAGCGGTAACGCAGCCCATTCCGTTTCCGCCGTCAACGACAACTTTTAATTTTCGGTTGCCGAAATTTACGCGCGATAAAACTTCGCGTTGATAATCTTCTAAAATCTCGATTTCTTTAACCGTTCCCGCGCCTTGTGAAAAATCTCCTGACAGAGCAATCTGTTTTATCTCCTGAATTTGCGAACCGAAAAGAGTTTGTTTTCCGAGACAAATCTTAAAACCATTATATTCAGGCGGATTGTGCGAGCCGGTAATCATCACGCCGCCGTCCACATCTTTGGTGAAAACGGCGAAATACAAAACCGGCGTCGGAACTTTGCCGATTAAAACGGCGTCGCAGCCGGTTTCGTTAAAACCTCTAACTAAAATTTCTGAAAAAACGGGCGAGCTTTCCCGCGCGTCGAAGCCGATGGCAATGCGTTTCGCGCCGTTTTGCCGAAAAAAAGTGCCGAGCGCTTTGGCTAAAATGTAAACCGTCTCTTCGGTTAAATCCTGCCCGACAATTCCGCGAATGTCATATTCCCTAAAAATGTTTTGATTCATAAACAATTAGTTTACAGTTCTGCCGAAGTCGTCTTCAAGGCGCACGATGTCGTCTTCGCCGAGATAATCGCCTTGCTGGACTTCGATAAAAACGAGCAAATCATCCGAAGGGTTTTCCACCCGATGCGCCGTGCCGAGCGGAATATCAACCGCCTGGCTTTCAGTGAAAAAAGTTTCCTTTCCGTCGAGCGTAACTTTCGCCGTTCCCTGCACAATAAACCAATGTTCGGCTCGGCGGGCGTGTTTTTGATAGCTCAAACGTTTGTTTGGCGAGACTTCGATTCGTTTTACTTTAAAGCCTTCACCTTCGTCTAGAACAGTAAAGTTTCCCCAGGGTCTTTGATCGAATTTCGGCGAATTATCCATAAATTTCTCCTTCGTATTTTATTTTGATCTCACGATTAAACTCAACAAACTCCAAATTTCAGCCATTTTCCAAAGTTTCCCGGAAAAAAGCTATTTTCTCGATTGGCTGGAAAATTTCTTTCATTGTGATTTTTATAAAGAAAATACAATCTTTACTGTTCTGGTGAAAGACACATTATGCAAGCATTAATTTTAGCCGGAGGGCAGGGAACTCGGCTTCGCCCGCTCACGGTAAACACGCCGAAACCGATTCTGCCGATTGCCAATCGCCCGTTTTTGCTTTATCAAATCGAAAGGCTTTGTGAAGCTGGAATCACCGACATTATCTTATCGCTGAATTACAAACCGGAAAAAATCTCGCAAATTTTGGACGACGGTTCAAAATTCGGTGTGAAGATTCGATATTTGATCGAGCCTTCCCCGATGGGAACAGCCGGCGCGTATCGTTTCGCTTCAGAATTTTTGAAGGAAACCACAATTGTCTTAAACGGCGATATTCTGACGGATTTAGAGCTTTCAAAAGTTGTGGAAGAACACAGAAAACGCGAGGCTTTAGCGACAATCGTCTTGACCAGAGTGGAAAATCCATCGGCTTACGGCTTGGTCGAAACCGAAAATGACGGGAAAATTAAACGGTTTCTGGAAAAACCGAGCGCGGAGATACTGGCGCAAATTAAATGCGACACTATTAACGCGGGAACTTACGTGCTGGAGCCGGAAGTTTTGGATTTGATTCCGAAAGGGGAGAATTACTCCTTTGAATATGGGCTTTTCCCCGAATTGCTGAGACGGCGTGAAGCGTTTTTCGCGCATATTCCGAATGAGAGTTACTGGCTGGACATCGGGACGCCGCAACGTTATTTGCAGGCTCATCACGATTTGCTGGCGGGAAAAGTTAAAGATTTTAAAGACAAAACAGATTTTGAAACGATTGATTTTTTCGAAAACGTCGAGATTGATCAAAAGTCTTTGATTGCGGGCGATTGTGTAATTAATTCAGGCGCGAAAATTATCAATTCGGTTTTGGGTCGCGGCGTTTGTATCAAGGAAGACACGATAATTGAAAACTCCGTGATTTTACCTCATACGATAGTCGAAAAATCGGCGAGCATTTTTAACGCGATTATCGGGAACAACTGCAATATAGGAAGCTATAGCATTATCGGCGCAGGAACGGTTTTAGGAGACGGCGTTTTTTTATCCAACTAAAGCGGTAGGCAGAAAGCAGCGGCAGTTGGCAGTCAGTTTTTCCTGCCAACTGCCGCTGCTTTCTGCCTACTTAGAAATTTACCTTCCTAATGAGCCTCCGCCTTGTGAGCAGATATGAAGAGAAAAATTCCCTTTTTTCTAAAGGCGATTATTTTATTAACTTTTATTTCTTTAATCGCCGCCGGATACAGCGGACGAACCGGAACTGCCGTAATTACAGTTGATTTTGCAAAGCCCGACACGGGCGTTAAATCAAT
>DATHTS010000131.1:0-4734 GCA_035462935.1 Pyrinomonadaceae bacterium | reverse complement strand
GCTGCGGCGTGAGACCGGCGCCTTTGGTCATATATTCGACAATGTTGCCGTTTCGATCTTTCATTCGCACCCAAGGGATATTTTGCCGCTGCTCGTCCGAAGCGATAAATGTTACCTCGTTGCCGAGATTCATATGCCAGTGAATGCCGGAAACCTGTCCTGTTTCCGGGCTTCCGCCGCCGACTTTGATAAGCATCCGGGTTTGATTCAGCGAGTTGTTTTCGTCATAGCCGTAATGATTGAAAACCTTCAATTGATCGCCGTGAAACTTTTCCGCCGAATGACAATTCGCGCAGGTTTCATTCGCCGAGCGCATATTATGAACCGGCGTTTTAATCGGTCTGTGGAAAGTGTTGAAAGTGACGGCATAAAGCTGGCGAATCCCGTTGAATTTGGCGCGAACATACCATTCCGCTCCGCCTCCGACGTGGCAGTCAACGCATCTGATCTGCGAATGCGGCGCGGCTTTGTGGGCGATGAATTCGGGCTTCATCACCGTGTGACAAGTCTGCCCGCAGAATGTGACGGATTCGCTGTATTCGAAAGCGCGATAGCTTCCGAACGCGCTGATAAAAAGGAAGATAAAAGCGCAGCACAGGAAAATGAGAAAGGCGCGGCGGCGGCTCGGATTATTAAAATCCAGAATCGGGAAGGCGGCAATTTGTTCGGGCGTTATTTTTCTTCTCCTGCGCCGCTCAAACAATACTCCGACTAAACCAATAAACAAACCGAAAACTAAAATTCCCGGCAAAAGGACGTATGTAAAAAGCTCGAGATACGGCTGATGCGTTTCGCCCGTTATCTCGATGAGGAAAAGAAAAATAATGCTTGCCAGACTCGCAAAGACAACCGCCATCCCGGCAAAGCTGATGTAATTATGAAACAAACTCGGCGCTTTGGGAGTTTCTTTCGGCGCTTCTTGTGTTACTTCCTGCTGTTCTGAATTTTCTTGCGGTTCTTCAGGGGTTTCTAATTGTTTTTCGCTCATAATGCCTCAATAAATAAATTCAAGCGCTTCGCCGGTTTACTTTGTCAGCAAAAATGAGGAAGTAATGCGCAGCCAGTCAATTTTGACTTTCCGCACATTACTTAAAAACTCCTGATTTCCTTGAGAAAAACCTTAGACTAATTAGCTGCTCGGTTTTCTCAAGCTGATCATATATTCGGTTAGCGCTTTCGCTTCATCCGCCGTCATGCCTTTGGCTTCATATCCCGGCATAAAGGGCGGCTTCTCGCCTTTCTTACCTTTAAGGATGATTTCTACATGCTCTTCAATCGGTTTTGCCGGGTCAAAAAACTTTGCCGCGGCGGGTCCGTGACAAGCGGCGCATTTCGCTTTGTATGTCGCCGCCGCATCTTCATTCGTACTCTTAACGGCGCTCACTTGATTCGTATTCTGGAAAATGGCTACTGCGAGCATCGGCAAAGTAAAAAGGGCGATTACAAAAAGTTTTATTTTATTAATGGTCATATTCTAACTCCTATAAAAGACTGTTTAATGCAAAGCTTCACTAATCGAGGCTTCGGTTACAGTCCTTTATCGCAACAGTTATGCCAGCTATTAAACCCTTAAAATAGCCGCTTTTCACACGGGAAAATTATTCTTCCGCAAAAAAATCGAGCGAAAATTCACACCCGTGCGAAAATTCTCGCAGTTAAATCTTTTCAAAGAGCCTTAGAACTGAAAATCCTTCCCCGTATGACATCGCCTGCAAGACGAAAAATCGTCGCCTCCGAAAGCTCGTTTGTTGTTATGACAGCTCGCGCAGCTTTGCGCGCCTGCGGGCGGAAAATGCATCGCCGTCTGCGGCGTAGAAACTTGTCTGCCGCGCGCCGCGCCGGACTGAACGTTATGACATTCGGCGCAGTTTAGTTTTCTGTGATTGGCGTGCGTAAAATTAAACGCGAAAGCCTTTGCCGAATAACGGCTCAGATTCGGAGTTCCCTGCTGATGACAGGTCGCGCACGAGCCAATATCGCGCTCGCCGGATTTTGCTTCAGGCGTGTGACATTGAAAACAGGTCGAATGCGCGTTCATCCTCGCCGGAATTGACATCGCGGCTTTAGTCGTCGGTGTATGACAAGTCGCGCAGTTTGTCTCGCGCTGGTGCATAGCGTGGTCGAACCGAACGTTAAATTCGTTTAATGCCGGAAACCGCTTTAATTCGCCGGTCTCAACGTTTGTATGACAAATCGTGCAGATTTGATTTTTGTTATCTGCAAATTGCTGAACGTGACAGCCCGAACAAGGCAAATGACCGGCTAATTTGGGCGTCGGCGAATTATCCTCGCGCTTGTGGCAAAGCAGACACGGAAGCCGTTCGTGATTCGGATTTTCGTGCTTAAAATCGGAAAAATCCAAATCCGGGTTTATCACCGGAACCGCGTTTTGATTTTCCGCCGAATTCGTATTCACAAAAGCGTCATTCTGATTCGTTTGAGCTTCTTCCTGCGGTCTCGAACAGGAAACCAAGGCGTAGATCAGGAAAAGACATCCAGCCATCAAGACGAAAATCTGGCAACGGCGATGCCAAGGCATCGAGCCTTTTGCGCTTCGCCGATTGTTTTTCGTCTTTCTTGTCATGCTTTCTAATTAAAATTGATAAAAGCCTCAAACGGCTTGCTTGCGCTACAGTCAAACTTACTTAATTATTTCATCGCCGAAATAGCTTTTATATGCGAATCGGGAATCGGCAATCTTCCGTAAACAACGTGGCACTTGGTGCATTGAAAGCTCGCATTGGCTTTTCTTGAATCAACTTCAAAATTCAAGATTCCGCCGTCGTCCGCCGTTTCCGTGATATGACAGCCGCTGCATGAATTGATACCGACTTTCTTCGTCCTAAAATCGAGCGTGTTCATCGTCGAAACGTTATGACAATGCGAGCAGCTAAGTTCGGCGTGGCTGGAAAATTCGTGTCTGAAAGTTCCCGAAGCGTCTCTTTCGCGCCACGTCGCCAAAGTGATTTTGTCCCTGATCGCCATCGTTTGAACGAATCTCTGGTCGAAATCCGGTTTCGGCTTTATCTGTTCGAGACGATGGCAAGCCGCGCAGTTATTCGGCGCGGGCAGCATTCCGGCTTCTTGATTGTGACAGGTAAAACACTGCGCGTGGCTGATCGGCGAAGTCTTGAAAGTTCCCTTTTTGAGCCAGAAAGCGTCGCCTAATTTGGCGGGCGGTTTTGTAAAATATTCATCGTCGGCGTCGCCCTGTGGCTTGTAAGTCTGATGACAAACCGCGCAGCTTTGCTCATTGTCCTGCGTCAAGCGCGCTTTGACAAACATCACGCCCGAAGCCCTTTCAGTCGGGCTTTCTTCAAAATAATTTTCATTTTTCCCGAATAGCTCAAGATGCTTTTCGTGCGGAAAATAAATGTCGAATTCCGTAAACGAGCGCTGTCCTTTAGCAGTCAAATCGAAAATCTCTCGCGGGTTCGGAAACGGATGTCGAGCGCTGTTACGCGGTCCCGGATTCGTGTGACAAATCGTGCAGATAGCCGGTCGCGGACCAGACCCGAAAAACTGCTGGCGATGACAATTGATACAGGATGCGTGCTGCGGATAATCCGTCACGTCGGGAAACGCTTCCTTGCCTTTTCTCACCCGTTTCCAATTCGCAGTCGGAAATTTATGGCAAGAATTGCAGCTTTGCCGGTGCGCTCTGATGCTGTGAGAAAACTCCGTAAATCTGGTTCTTTGCGGCTGCTGTCTCGTCTGCGTTCTCTTTCTTGCTGGCGTCTGGCTCGGTTCCGCCGCTTCGGGGCGGAAAGTTCTTGCTGTCGAACGCGGATAAAACAATCCGCACACGGCAAAGGCGAGAAACAAAACAACTGTTATCGCCCGAATTTTGCCGATTCTTTTTTGTCGACCTTTTGCCATTGGAGAAAAAGCCCTTAAAAAACCACGAGTTCTTTCGCTCAATTTTATGCGAAAGCGCGTTTATATTGATGTGACATTCATCACATCTTAAAATTGAGTCAATTGCTATTATCAAATGCGAAATAATCCACAGCTATACGCGAAAAAATTCATAACTGAAATTTATCTTTCTAATGAATCGCTTTTTTATAAAGTTCGTTGAAAATAACAAACAACTTGTTTAGAGGCGGTCTTTGACCGCCATTAGCTGAATTTTAGCGATGGTGGTTAGTGACCGCCTCTAAACATTAGATTTCCTTTTAAGTTCTATTTTCAAAGGCGTTTATAAAGAAATCCGGTTTAAGCTTGTGGGTATTCGGCACGATTGTTGCGAAAGTTACCGAATAACTCAGCTAACTGCACAAACATTTGCGGGTTAGAAATCGAAAAACTATTTATGACAGCACTTGAAGAAACCGTAAAAGATACAACCGTTAGTTTACCCGTCAAAGCAAAAGCGCAGGAATCGCTTTTGTCGCGCTTTTTGAAGTTAATTTCTTCGGTTCGTTTCGGAATCCTTTTGTTGATTTTGCTCGGGCTTTCCTGTCTGATCGGAATGCTGATAATGCAGGAAAATGTGGACGGTTTCGCCAATTATTACGCGAGCCTGACGCCCGCGCAAAAACTGGTTTACGGCAAATTAGACTTTTTCGACATATATAATGCGTGGTATTTCAACGCTCTTCTAGCCGTTCTTTCGATCAATATCATCCTCGCTTCGATTGACCGCTTTCCGAAAGTCTGGGCTTTAGTTTCCAAACCGCCGCTGACAGTTCCGCTGCGCTGGCTTCGTGATCAAAAGCACACCGATACTTT
>DATHTS010000130.1:0-6047 GCA_035462935.1 Pyrinomonadaceae bacterium | reverse complement strand
AATTTTGTCTGCTCTGAAAGCCGTCAAACGCGGCGCGAGTCGCGCGCTTTTGGTGGCGGATATGCCTTATGGAAGTTTTCACATTAACGAAGATGAAACCGTCCGCAACGCTTTGAAATTGATGAAAGACGGCGGCGCGGAAGCCGTAAAATTGGAAGGCGGCAGAAATCGTATAAATCTGGTAAAACGCCTTGTTAAAGAAGAAATCCCGGTTATGGGACACATCGGTTTGACGCCGCAGTCGGTTCACAAACTCGGCGGCTATAGCGTGCAGGGGAAAACCAGCGAAACGGCGCAGCGTTTGATTGAAGATGCTAAAATGCTGGAGGAAGCCGGCGCTTTTTCGGTTGTTCTGGAGCTTGTGCCGCGCGAGATCGCCGAAATTATCACGAAAGAATTGATGATTTCCACCGTCGGCATCGGCGCGGGAATCGAATGTGATATTCAGGTTCTGGTTTTGCACGATTTGGTCGGGCTTTCCTTCGGCAGGCTTCCGCGTTTTGTGCGACAGTATTCGGATATTCGTGAAGTAATGACGGACGCGATCAAAAATTGGATGGAAGACGTGAAAAAGGGCGAATATCCGAGCAAAAAAGAATCCTACGGCTTACCCGAAGAAACAAAAAAAGAGATAAATTTATGATTCCCCGAATTTTAGAAAAATCAAAACAAAAAATTGGCGGGATTTGCCGAAAATATCAAATTACGGAATTGGCGCTTTTCGGTTCGCAAGCGCGTGGCGACCTTTCAGAGAAAAGCGATTTTGATTTTCTGGTCGAGTTCGACCCGGAAGCCAAAATCGGTTTTATCAAACTCGGAAAAATTCAGTCGGAACTCGAAGAAATTGTGAGAGGCAAAGTTGATCTAGTTCCGAAAAGAGGTTTAAAGAGTGCGATAAAACAAGAGGTTTTAGCCGAAGCTGAAATAATCTATGCCGCGTGAAGAACTTTATTTACAAGACATCATCCAATCAGCTAATGCAATCGGGCGTTTTCTGGAAGGTGTTTCCAAAGAAAATTTCTTAGCCGACGAATTGCTGCAAAGCGCGATTTTACATAAACTAGCGATTATCGGCGAAGCCGCCGCCCAAATTTCCAAGGAGTTGAAGAGCCGTCATCCCGAAGTTGAATGGAAAGCAATTATCGGTTTTCGAAATATTGTTATCCACGCTTATTTTTCGATTATTTGGGAAATAGTTTGGACGACTGCCACAGAAGATGTGCCGATGTTAAGCAGGCAAATTCAGCTGATTTTAGAGAGCGATTTTCCCGATTTTGAGTTGAAACCAAACAGCTAATTTATGGAAATCATAAACCGCCGACAAAGAATGGCTTCAATTGCGCGAAAATTGCGGCGCGAGAATAAAACGGTCGCCTTCGTGCCGACGATGGGCGCGCTGCACGAGGGGCATCTCAGTCTTGTCAAGGAAGCCAGGCAGATGGCTGATGTCGTAATTGTCTCGATTTTCGTTAATCCGGCGCAGTTTAACGAAGACGAAGACTTTAAAAAATACCCGCGCGATTTGACCGGCGACACTTCGCTTTTGACCGAATACGGGATCGACTACATATTCGCGCCGGACGCCGAAGAAATTTACGGCGAAGGCTTTTCGACTTACGTCGTTGTCGAAGATTTGTCCACGAAATTAGAAGGCGCGGCGCGTCCCGGTCATTTTCGCGGCGTGGCGACCATTGTAACGATTCTTTTTAACACCATTCGACCGGATTTCGCCTTTTTCGGACAAAAAGACGCGCAGCAAACCGCCGTTATCAAACGTTTGACCAAAGATTTGGGATTTGAAACGGAAATCGTCGTTCATCCGACGATTCGTGAAGAATCCGGCTTAGCGCTGTCCTCCCGAAACTCGCTTTTGAGCGACGAAGAAAAACAAGCCGCTGCGATTATTTATAAGGCTCTGCGCGGAGCAAAACTCGCCGCCCGCGACGGCGAGCGAAACGCCGTAAAATTAATTGATATGGTGCGCGAAAAAATTGAAAGCGAACCGCTCGCGCAAGTTGATTACGTAGCTTTGGTAGATAATGAAACATTTGATCCGATTGATAAACTGGGCGAAAATGAGGCGCTTTTAGCGGTCGCCGCGCATTTTGGTAAAACCCGTCTGATAGACAACGTAATTCTTAATCGCAGACAGTAATTCGAGCGTTAAGCGCATCTAAATTAACGAAATGCCGACATTTGCGGCTTTCATTAAATTTATGAAAAACATTAAATTTTTATTGGCGATGGTCGGTCTTGTCTTCGCGTTTTCCTTTAACGCTTCGGCGCAGAACGTAGTTTTCACGTCGCTGGACGGCGAGAAAATTGATTTGGAAGCGCAAAAGGGCAAAGTCGTCGTGATGGCGATTGGCGCGAGTTGGCTCCCGCTTTCGAAACAGCAGACGGAAACGATCAATAAATTGGCGCGAAAATATTCGGGGCGCGATGTCGTATTTTATTTTATCGCTACCGATTCTGCGGCGGAAAAATCCAGAAATTTCGCCAGCAATGATCAAATTCGCCAGTTTGCCGAGCGCAGTAAATTAACCGTTACAATTTTGCGCGATGCCGAAGGCGCTTTAACAATCAAAAGATACAACGTTGATCAACTGCCCGCGTTTGTTATTCTGGATAAAGAAGGCAGAGTAGCCGGCGAACCGTTCGGCGGAATTGATCCGAAGAGCGATATTTCAGTGCCGATTTCGCAGGCTATTGATAAGATTTTATAAAGATTTTTTAGAGGAAAATCAAAAGGATAGCGGAAATTTATCTGCTATCCTTTTTCATTTTGATTGAAAGAAAATTCTCTTGCCATTTCGTAAACCAGATTTACCGGCAAACCGACCACATTCCAATAATCGCCTTTAATTTCCTCAATAAACAAAGCGGCTTGCGCTTGCACGGCATACGCGCCAGCCTTGTCCAAAGGCTCTCCCTTTTCAACTAAAAATTCAATTTCCTCGTCGGAAAGCCCGGCAAATTTCACGCGCGTTTGTTGGAGTCCGACTTGCCTTTTTTTATTTTGAACTACCGCGACGCCCGTTAAAACCTCGTGCCAGCGACCTGAAAGTTTTCGCAGCATTTCTCTCGCTTCGTCAAAATCCCGCGGCTTGCCGATAATTTCTTCTCCGATTACAACGGTCGTATCCGCGCCCAAAACCAGCGCATCCGCGTTTTTTTCGGCGACGGCGGCAGCCTTTTCCAAAGCCAGTCTCTGCACGTAATCCGCAGGTTTTTCGCCTTCAATTATTTTTTCGTCAACGTCGGCGGTTTGTTTTTCAAATTCCCAGCCAACGAATCCTAAAATTTCCGCCCGACGCGGGCTTGCCGAAGCGAGTATCAGTTTTGGAAGTTTCATAAAATCGTGGTTTAATTTTAGATTGTAACGGCTTAAACCTTAAAAGCGAAAATTGATTGAGGCTTTTTGATGGAAGATTTATTTCGCGCTCTGCCCGCGCTCCTGAGAGAATTTGAAGAAAACGAAAGTTTGCGCGAAGCTGTAACTTTTGCCGCGTGGCGCAAAATCGCGGGCGAATCTCTGTGTGAGCACGCCGTTCCGTTTCGTTTATACAAAAAACATTTAATTATCGCCGTCGCGCACGAAACGTGGAAGCGGCATCTGGAACGACTGAGCGGCGAGATGATTTTTAAAATAAATTCCGTTCTAGGTTCAGCCGTAGTTACGTTTATTGAATTCCGCGTGGACGAAAAAACCGTGCTTCAAGAGCGTATGAAAAATCGCAAACAGACGATTTCCGAAGAAGAACAAATCGAGATTGCCCTGGAAGAAGTTTCGCCCAAACTGCGTTTTTCGGCGGACAACATAAAAGACGACAATCTGCGCTACCAATTTCTGCTGGCGGCGGGAAGCTGTCTGGCGCGGAAGAAGAATTTAGGCAAAAAATAATTAAAAGAGCAATATACAAAATAGAGAATTAAAATCCTATAATCAGATACTTTAATAAAAATGGACGTTAGACAAGTTGCGAAACTCGCGCATCTGGAAATATCGGAGGAAGAAGTTGCGATTTACACGCCGCAAATGGCGAATATCGTCGCGTATGTCGAGCAGTTAAACGAACTCGACACTGAAAGTATCGAACCGGCAATCGGCGGCTTGACCGCAGAGGGCGAAAAGACGAAAACCGTCCGCGAAGACATTCCGAGAGAATCGCTCGGACAGGAACTCGCTCTCGACCAAGCGCCCGCAAAAACAGCCGGTCATTTTCAAGTGCCTAAGGTTTTATGAGTCTGAAGTCCAAAATCCAAAATCCAAAGTCAGGTGTTAGGCGACGGCGATTGTTTTATTCGGCGCTGATTATACTTTGCTTTTGTTTTAGCGGATGTATCAGAAGCTTGGAAAGCCCGGAATGCACTCAGGCGCGCGATACGATTAAAAAATTCTATTCGTATCATCTCGACAGTCTTATTCATCCAAATGCGGAAAGCGGGCGTGAACGTGAAGAGTTTTTGACGGATGAATTAAAACAAAAAATGCCAAACGAAACGGCAAACGGCTATTTCACCCAGACGAGGGAAGATTTTCCTAAAGCGTTTCGCGTCGGCGAGTGCCAAACAATCGCGCCAGACCGCGCGGCTTTTGAGGTTTTGTTGTTCTGGAAGACGGATACTCGAACGGAGGAACGCCGAATAATGGTCGAGGCAGTCAAAGAAAATGAAAAATGGTTGATTGACAAAGTTTCTGCTAGATAAACTATTGACAAAATTGATTGGAAAGAAAGATCTATAAACTCTAAATTCTAAACTTTGAACTCTAAACTATTTTGCAGTAAATATCCGAAATAGTTCAGAGTTTAGAGTTTATAGTTCAGAGTTTGAAGTTTATCTTTTCTATCCTTTTGGCATTACAAATAAAGATTAAATGAGCATTTATTCAGATATCGAAAAAACGTTAGACAACGCCGAAATGTTAAACGAACGGCTCAATTCTTTTCTCTCTATCGAGCGCGGATACGCACTGCGGCGGGCTGAAGAATTGGAAAAGAATTCTGGCGAAAAGCCTTTGCACGGCGTTGCTATCGCCGTCAAGGACAACATCTGCACGAGAGGAATGCAGACGACCTGCGGCTCGCGCATTTTGTATAATTTTCATCCGCAATACAACGCGACCGCTGTTGAAAAACTAAACGATGCGGGAGCAATTATCATCGGCAAGACGAATATGGACGAGTTTGCGATGGGTTCGTCAAACGAGAATTCCGCTTTCGGATATGTCAGGAATCCCTGGGATATTTCGCGCGTTCCGGGCGGAAGTTCGGGCGGCTCGGCGGTTGCGGTGGCTTCGGGAGTTGTGAAAGTCTCGCTCGGCTCGGAAACGGGCGGCTCGGTTCGCCAGCCGGCTTCGTTTTGCGGTATTACAGGCTTAAAACCGACTTACGGCAGAATTTCGCGCTATGGGTTAGTCGCTTTTGCCTCGTCGCTCGACCAAATCGGGATTTTCGGGCAAACATCGAAAGATATTGCCCGGGTTTTGAAAGTAATTGCGGGCAGGGATAAAAACGATTCAACTACGGCTGATGTAGAAGTTCCCGATTATTTCGGAAGTTTGGAAAATGAAATAAAGGGAAAACGAATCGGCATTCCCCGCGAATTGTTCGGCGAAGGGTTGGATGCGGAAGTCAGAGAAGCGGTCGAAAATTCAATCGAGAATTATCGCAGTCTGGGCGCGGAAATCGTTGATGTCGAGCTTCCCTATTCAAAATACTGCATCGCCGTTTATTACATTATTGCTACCGCCGAAGCGTCTTCAAATCTGGCTCGGTATGACGGTGCGCGCTACGGCTTTCGGGCGGAAAACGCTCACGAATTGCGCGAGATGTATTTCAAAACCCGCGAAGAAGGTTTCGGCGCGGAAGTAAAACGCCGCATAATGCTCGGAACCTACGTTCTTTCGAGCGGTTATTACGACGCTTATTACGCCAAAGCGCAGAAGGTGCGCACGCTTCTCAAACAGGATTACGAGAAGGCTTTTTCGGTTTGCGACACGATTTTAACGCCGACTTCGCCGACTCTTCCCTTCAAACTCGGAG
>DATHTS010000129.1:0-2262 GCA_035462935.1 Pyrinomonadaceae bacterium | reverse complement strand
ATTATAAACCGTCTGCCTTGTTTCGCGCCGCGCTTCGCCAGCAAAATCCCGTCGCCCTGTCTCTTAGTAAATGCCACTTGAAACGCACCGAAATGCGCCCGCAAATCCGAAGCGATTGCCGCCCAGCGCGACTGCGTCGAGCCTGCCGCCGATTTCGGATTGACGATAACGAGCGGCAGGTTGCTGCCGCCGTTATCTGAAAATGCAGTTTTGTTTTTTTTTGGCAAAATATGTCCTACAATTCTCTGGGGTAATAGCTGTTTAATTCTTTTCAGACATTCAGTCAACAGTTTAATACAGAATCAAAATAAAAAATAGCGGCTCAACGACCGCTATTTAAATTTTCCGAATGTTCTTAGAACTATTCTCCGTGCGAATGCGCGTGGCTCAGACCCGAATACGCCGCGTTTTTGCCTGACCAAACGAATCCGCGCCGCACGGTTTTCCCGTTCGGTATTTCAAACGAATTGAAAAGAGAAAAATTATTCTCCAAAATTCCGGCGTTTTGATTAAAGAAAATGCTCTCCGGTTTTTCCAAAATTCGCGCCGTGTAAGGCAGTTCCTTTGAAGCCTGCGCCATAAACGCTTCGATTTCATTAGTTTTGCGCGGCAGATGTTTCGTCATCCAATCCACGCCGGTTTCCGTAACAAGCAAATCATCCTCGATGCGAACGCCGATATTTTTGTATTTCTCAAATGCCGGTCGGACTTTTGCGATGAACTCTTTGGCGGCGGGCGTGTCGGGAAGGTAATCGAGGGCGTCTTCGCGGATATAAATTCCCGGTTCATTGGTAAAAATCATTCCGGCTCGCAAAGGCGCGGAGTAATCGCCGACATCGTGAACGTTCATTCCGAGCCAATGCCCAAGACCGTGAATAAACCAGAGAGAATATTGCGGCTTGCCGACTTTGCGCGTTCCGCCTTTGCCGTCGGGAACCGTCTGCTCGGTGCCGGGAATAAAATCACCGACGCCGGTGATCAAGCCGAGTTTGGCTAAACCTTGTTCAATCGTTTTATTAGCTTCGGCGCTTAATTCGCCGAATCTGACGCCGGGTTTGGTTTTTGCCCCGACGGCTTCCTGCGCGTCATAGACAATTTGATAAATCTCGGCTTGTTCTTTCGAAAATTTACCGTTGGCGGGAAACGTGCGCGTAACGTCAGCCGTATAATGATCGTATTCCGCGCCCACATCCATCAAAAGCAGTTCGCCCGGTTTTACTTCGCTTTGCGATTCAACATAATGCAGCGTCGTAGCGTTCGGACCGCAGCCGACAATCGAAGGATAGCCCCAGAAATCGGCATTTCGGCGGCGAAAAGTGTATTCGACTTCCGCCTGAACTTCGTATTCCCAGTTGGCGCGCCCAACCATCGCCATCGCCCGCATCTGCGCTTCAGTCGTAATGTCAACCGCGTGCTGCATCAATTTGATTTCGTAAGGCGATTTAATTTGGCGAAGCCCGGCGAAAATCGGCTGCGCGTTGACGACTTTATAACCGCTCAAATCTTTTGAAAACTCGATCTCACCCCGAAATTCCCGCATCCCGTTGGCGTCTTTCACGCTGTTGGGAAGCAAAAGATAAAGATTTTCACCCGTTGGAATAGCTGCGCCGTCTTTTGAGGTAAAGGCTTTTTTATCCTTGACAGCCTGCAAAAAATCTTGGGATTCGGCGCCATTTACGATAATTTTCAAACCGGAAATCCGCGCGGCGTCCTCGTTTGAATACATCTTTCCTTCCCACGCTTCATAAACCGGATTGCGTTTCGGCAGAAACAAAATCTCCTGCGAATTCGCGCCGTTTTTTATCAAAACGAGCGTGGCGTTTTTCTGTTTGAGATTCGTCAAATAATAAAGATTATTTTCCTGCCGGAAAACGTAATTCACGCTGTTTGAATAAATTTTCGGCTCGGCGCTGAACAAAATCATCACGGATTTATCCGTCATCGCATCCAGCACGGCTTTGCGCCGACGAGCGAGTTCGGCTTGCCGTTCCGCATCTGTGAATTTCGGCGCGGGCGGCGTTTTGCGAATTGTCGTCAAATTGATTTTATCAGGGGTTTCAGCTTTGGAGACGCCAAAACCGCTCATTAGAATGCAAAATATTAATACTAAAGATTTAAGTTTCATAAATTTTTTACTTTTTACTTTTGCCCTTTTCCTTTTCTTCCTTTACCCAATCCCGAATTTTCTTCGCCCAAGCCGTGCTTTTCAAGCGGCGGCTGTCACGCAAAAATTCGGTCGCTTTCCGACTCGACAAAATCGGC
>DATHTS010000128.1:0-5801 GCA_035462935.1 Pyrinomonadaceae bacterium | reverse complement strand
GACGAGATGACGAGCGGCAAAAGTTTTGAGTAATGACCGGCGAGCGCCGCCTCGACCGTCGCCGACAAAACCCAAAGCTGCGCGATATTTATCATCACCAGCAAAACAAGCCGCGCCTGCCAAACCGCGGTTCGCCCGCGTTCTTCCGTTCGCCGCCCGCTCTGAAACCTCTGAACATTTTCCGCCCCGTATGCTTCAAACGCTTTTTGCCGCGCCTGCGCGTCGGTTTGCTGGTTAAAATTATCCATGATGTTCGCCTCCTCCGGGCGTTCTGCCGATAGCCCAAATTTCGCCGTTTTCCCGCGCTTCGATTTCGATTTTATCCAGCGGACGCGGCGGCGGACCGTATAAAACCGCGCCGGTTTCGACGGAAAAACCGCCTTCGTGACACGGGCATTCGAGCCGGTTGTCTTTCTTCGCGTAATAAACCGGGCACATCAGATGTGTGCATTGCTGTTCGTAAGCGTAAAAATTGCCGTCCGCCGCCCGAACCAAAATCGCCGTGTCGTTTTCATTCGGATAAAAAAAGTTCAGCGCACTGCCGGGCTGCAATTGTTCCGCGCCTTCGATTTTCATCGGCGAATATTCGGGCGTAAACCGCGCGTCGTAAGCGTATTTTCCGGCAAAACCCGCCGCGCTGACGAATAAAGCGCTCGAAGTCAGAAACAGGAAATTACAAAACTCGCGGCGCGTTACCTGCGCTTCTTCGTCGCGGTCGTAGGGAAATTCCGCTTGATGCGGAGCGGTCGCCTCGCGCACGTCGCGTTCATCCGACAAAACTTTTTCGATTGTTTCCGATAAATTTGAACTCATATTTTCAGTGGTCGGTGGTCGGTGGTCAGTATTTGCCTTTTTCTGACGACTGACCACTAATTTAAAATTCATTACTCTTGTCCGATTCTTCAACCTGCGTATCAATCCACGATTCTTCGGTTTGCTGACCGTCAACAACAACTCTTCCTTCAAAAACGCCGCAGCCGTTAACTTTCACTTCCTCCTCATCGGTCGGGAGCATTAAATAAACTTTTGTTTCCACCTTTTGGTTGCCGAAAACGTGCGCGTTGACCGGCTTTGTGCGGCGAAGCGGAACGATCTGCTCGTATTTCCCGAACGAAATCGCGCCCGTCGGACAAACGCTGGCGCACATCGGCTTTAAGCCTTCCGAAGTTCGGTCGTAGCACATATCGCATTTCATTTGCAGGTGCATTTCGGAATTATATTTCGGCACGCCGAACGGACAGGCATTGACGCAGTTGCGGCAATCGAGACAGCGCGGCTTCAGAGCCGACATCACAACGCCGTCCTCGTTCATTTTAATTGCGTCAGCCGGACAAACCAACGCGCACGTCGGCTCGGTGCAGTGCATACAAACGGTCGGCATCGTCGCCGTTGTCTCGGCACGGTCAATGTAATCCACAAAAATCATCGAATAGCCCTTGTGCGTCGAGCATTCGCGGCAAGCCGCCACGCACGAACGGCAGCCGATACATCGCTGCGGGTCTATGAACATTGTTTCCTGCATAATTTTTTAAGTGAGCAGTGAGCGGTGAGCAGTTTTCTTTCCTCTGCTCACTGCTCACTTTCCTTTTCGAACTTCACTCAAACTTATACCCTTTCTTCCTTTTCCTAAAATCGGCAATTCGCGGGCGTGAATCTTTTCAATCCTTGCGGCGCAAGCCTTGTATTCGGGAATCTTCGATGTCGGGTCGAGCGCCGGATTCGTCAATTGATTAACCGCTAACTGCTCGCCCCAGTGATACGGGATAAAAATCGTGTCCGGTCTGATGGTTCTGACAATCAGCGCCGGAAAGACGCCTTCGCCGCGACGTGAAATAACCTTGACGCGCTCGCCGTCGTTGATTTTCAGTTTCATCGCCGTTTCGGGATGAATCTCGACATACGGTTCGGGACATTGCTGGACGAGAAAACCGATTCGTCTGGTTTGATTACCCGAAAGATACTGATAAACGACGCGCCCGCTCGTCAAAGCCAGCGGATATTCCGCGTCCGGCACTTCCGCAGGCGGATTGAATTCAATCGGATGAAACTTCGCCCTTTTATCGGGATGAAAGAATTTTTTATCTTCAAAAAGGCGCGGCGTTCCGGGATGATCGAGCGTCGGGCACATCCAGAAAACCCCGTTTTGTTTTTCAATTTTTTCGTATGTAATACCGTAATAATCGGCATTTCCGCCTTTGGAAGCGACGCGCAATTCGTCGAAAATCTCGCGCGGACTGCTAAACTCAAAATATTTTCCGCGCCCTAAACGCTTGGCAAGTTCGCAGATAATCCACCAATCGGTTTTCGCTTCGCCCGGCGGGTCAATCGCTTTGTTGATTTTCACGACGCGGGCTTCGCTGTTCGCCGTCACGCCTTCGTCCTCCGCCCAGGTCGTGCCGGGCAAAACGACATCAGCGTAGCGCGAGGCTTCCGACATAAAAAAGTCAATATTGACGTTAAATTCTAAACCTTCGAGCGATTGCCGGATGCGGTTTGTGTCGGGCAGCGAAACCATTCCGTTGTTGCAAAGCGAAAGCAGACCTTTGATTTCGCCCTCGCGCATTTTCTGGAACATCTCGACCACGGAAACTCCGGCTTCGGGCAGTTCCGATTCGTCAATTCCCCAGACGGAAGCGACGTATTTTCGATGTTCGGGATTCATAATCGAACGCTGTCCGGGCAACTGGTCTGCCTTTTGCCCGTGCTCGCGCCCGCCTTGCCCGTTGCCTTGCCCGGTAATCGTGCCGTAGCCTTTCCCCGGTTCGCCGATTTTTCCGGTTGCCAGAACGATATTGATATATGAAAGCACATTATTTACGCCGTTTGTGTGATGCTCGATGCCGCGGGCGTGCATAATCATTCCGGTTTTGGCGCGTCCGTAAAGAAGTCCGGCTTGTTCGATTTTTTCTGCCGGAACCCCTGAAATCTGTGAGGCGACATCAGGCGTGTATTTTTTAATCACCGCTCGCGTCGCTTCCCAGTCATTCGTGCTGTTTTTAACAAAATCTTCGTCAATTAATCCTTCACGAACGATAACATTCAGCATCCCATTGGCGACGGCGACATCCGTTCCCGGCTTTAATTGCAAATGCAAATCGCCCTGCCGCGCCGTCGCTGTCTCACGCGGGTCAATGACAATCCAGACGCCGCCGTTGTCGCGCTGCTGCCACAAAAATTTGTTCAAAACCGGAAACGTCTCGGCGCAGTTTGCGCCCGCCAAAATCATTACTTCGGCAAGCGGAATGTCCGCCCAGGGATTTGCCGCACGGTCAATGCCGAACGCTTTATTGTTTCCTGCGGCAGCCGAAACCATGCATAAACGTCCGTTGTAATCAATGTATTTCGTCTGCAATCCGACGCGGGCGAATTTGCCCATCAGATAAGTTTTTTCGGTTGTTAAAGACGAGCCGGAATACATTCCGATGGCATTTTTGCCGTATTTCGCTTGGATTTCCTTGAATTTTGAAACGATCAAATCTAATGCCTCATCCCAGCTTGCGCGTTCAAACATTCCATTTCTCTTGATCAAAGGATGAAGCAAGCGGTCTGGATGATGCGTCTGCAAATAAGCGGTCACGCCTTTCGGACAAAGCCGCCCTTCGTTGACCGGAAAATCGTAGCGCGGCTCAAAGCCGACGACCTTATTTTTCTCGACCAGAAGATTCATCCCGCACTGAACGGCGCAATACGGGCAATGCGTCGGCACAACTTTATCAATCGTGCGGTCAGCCTGCCAGCCGCCGTCCGGCGCGTCGTGCAGATGCGGTCCGAACTGCTCGATAATTTTTTCTAAATTTTCTACTTTGCTCATTTTGTAAATAAAAATAATTTGTTCCGCAGTGCGCGATTTAACGCGCCAGCCGCCTGCGAAGCGCGGCGGCGCAAACTAAAGTTTGTACTCTAAACTTTTCCGCGCAGTCTCGCCGCCAGAAAGGGCGCGAAAACCATAAACAAAAGCCCGAATCCCATCAACCCGCCGCGCGAAACGTCGTAATCTTCAAGCATTCGCTCGCGCGAATAATTCAAAACAAAAATTCCCAGACCGAATTCAAACAAAAGCGTTAAAATCGCCCACATTAATCCGATAACTAAAAGCTGTTTCGCATTCTCGGCGCGAATCCAGCGGATAAACAAACAAGCAATCAGGAAAATCAGCAGCATTCCGACGAAAAACGCAATCCGCCGCGCCGTAAAATCTCCGACAATCGGCGCGAGAAACATCTGTCGAAGCGTGCCGTGAACGCTTTCGGCAAAAACGATGACGAGCCAGACTAAAAATCCTCTCAGAAGATACATAAACTATCTTTCAGATTCGTATTCGGCTTCAACAATTCGCCCGCGCCGGTAAGATTTCGGAAACTCGCATTCCCAATTTTCCCGGATGCTTTTTTCTATCGCCGGATAAATTACCCATTTCAAAACCGGCGAAACGAGCGTCATATAAATAGGCGTGCGCCAATTCAGGTCTTTAACATAGACGGCGTTGTAAACGTTGTATCCGTCGGGCGCTCGCTCCAATGCCAGCCCCCAGAAACAATGCACGGTTTTGTTGATTATCTCCAGCATAATCTCGTTTTCGTAGCAGTAAAGAACCTGGCTGATTCCAGCCACTTTGCCGGGCGGAATGAGCGATTTTGCTCGCTCTTCAGCGCTCAAACGCGGAAGATACGAAACCGACTGCGCGAGTTCCGGCACGTCGTCCCAGCGTAAAATTTCTCCGATCAGAGTTCGCAGCCAAAACAAGCCTTTCGTGACCGGTCCGAGCTCGATTTTGCCAATATCGCTGAGACCGACCGCTTCATAAATTTCCTTCATACTCATATTTTCGCGCCCGCCTTCGAGTTTGGTAAAACCGACCGTATAAAGCGGAACGCCCGCCAAAAAGCTGTGAGCTTTGAGCGGCAATTGATTGAAATTTTTTCTGTTTTCTTCGTCTTCCGCATCGCTTTTCGCTTGTTGCGGGCGAACCAGAAACAGATACGCGGCGAGACCACTCAAACCGCCAACGATTGCTATTTTTGAAGTGTTTTTCATAAAATTTCTCCTTCATCCGCCGATTTTAGATTTCCGAGTAAAAAGCCGATTGCCAAGAGGCTGGCGGCGGTTACCGAAAGCCAAATCGGGGTTTCCGAATAATTTGCCGCATACAGCGACGTAACGGTTAAAACCAGCGTGTAAGTCGCGCCTTTTATCAAAGACATCGCCGCTAAAACGAATCCCCAAGCCTCACGACGCCAGAGCCAAACGCCGCCCAAGATGAGAACCGGAACGAGAAGCGACAAATCCAGCGCGTAAACAATTCCGGTCGGATGTTCGGTCATTATAATGTCTGCCGGAACGATTCCGGTTGCGACGAATCGAAGCGAGCTTCCGATCCACAAAAAGCTGAGTCCCGCCGCAATAAAAAGCATATAGCCGCCGATTAATTTCACCGGAGTTTGCAGGCGAAATCGCCCTGCGATTTTTTCAGCGTCCGTATTTATCAGAGCGAAAATAAGCGCGTAGATCGAGAGCGTAAAAATTCCGACATAAAACAGAAAAAGCTCATTAAATGCCGCCGCGAACAGGTAAAAAGCGTAGTTGTAAAGCGCGTAAGCCAGCATTCCGAGCCAGACTAGCTGCCCCCGAACTGAGCCGCGCCGGGCGAAGATAATCGCACTGATCAGCAACGGAACGGCGGCAACCAGCGTCACCAGATCGTTTCCGCGCCAGAGCGAGACGACAAATTCGTTGTCGCGGTAAACTCCTTCGATCAAATGCCCGCCGATTGAAGCCAAAAACATCAAAACGGCGATTCCTAT
>DATHTS010000127.1:0-2634 GCA_035462935.1 Pyrinomonadaceae bacterium | reverse complement strand
AATAGAATTTCTGAATTCCTTTAAATTTTTCAGATTCGGCAGAACGATTGATTATTCCGATTTAGTAGCTTTAGCAGTTTTGCCTGTTTCCTATTTGTTTTATTCTCATAAAACCCAACAAGAAAACAAATGCTTCCCGATGTTGATCAAGCGAATCGCCTCAACGGTAATTATTTTGCTTTCTGTTTTCGCTTTTACCGCAACTCAACTCGTGAAAGACAGGTCTGTATATTTTGAGAATGAGTATAAGTTTTCACTGAGCAAATCAAAGATCGAAAATATATTAAAGCAAACAAACGCAATTAAAAAATTAAAAATCAGAAGAGACGATGAAGTTTTTCCGCGAAATGAATATCCGAATGTTGAAGTTGATTTAAATACCTTTTTTGTTGATTTTTACCTGGAGCATCAAATTTGCGAAACGAAAAATATAAAATTTTCTTTTCTCATCGAGCAGAAAAAAGATTTTTCGATAATTCGGGCAGTTAGTGCTGATTATGTTTGTGAACTCTTTGAAGACAATTCCATAAATCATAATTCTCTGGAAAACCAGCATAAACAAGAATTAATTGATGTTTTTGAACGTGAAGTAATCGAAAAATTAAGGCAAAATAATTCTCCATGATTAAACTTCTCGCGCTCGATTTAGACGGAACATTGCTCGACTCACGCGGCAGGATTCCCGAAGCCAATAAAAAAGCTATCCGCCGAGCCGAAGAAAAAGGCGTTCTCGTGACAATTGCGACCGGAAGGCGTTTCCGCGACGCGCGTCCTGTCGGGCTGGAACTCGAACTAAACGCGCCTTTAATCACGCATAACGGCGCTCTTTTGAAATACGCTCAAAGTCTGGAAACCGTTGCGGCTTCAATTATTTCAAACGAAACGGTCAGAGAAATTTTGCGCGTCGGGCGCGAATTCGGGGCGGACGCTCTGGTCAGTACCGATCCGCACGGGAAAGGAACTTTGCTTTACGACCGCATTTCCGCAGAGAACATTCCGCTTCAAAAATACATCGTCTGGTCAAAGCATCTGCACGGCGACGAGGCGGAAGAAGCCGTGCATCACGTTGAAAATCTGGAAGATGTTTTGGGTGAAAAGGAAACCGTCCACGTTTCTTTTTCCGGCAGATGCGAGCCGATGGCGCATCTGGAAAAGGTTTTGCAAAGCGAATTAAATTCAACCGCGAATGTTTTAACGACTGTTTATCCGCGCCTCGATTTTACATTGATTGATATTTTGCCGCCTGACGCTTCTAAAGGAATCGGCTTGGAAAAATTGGCTTTGATAGAAAATTTAACCGCCGAAAACGTGATGGTCGTCGGCGATAATTTTAATGATTTGCATATGCTCGAATTTGCCGGAACTGCGGTCGTGATGGGAAACGCCGACCCGAATTTGCTTGAGCGGGAAGAATTTTATACAACTTTAAGCAATGATGAGAATGGTGTAGCATTAGCTATTGAGAGATTTATTTTGGATAGATGATTAAATTATTTTCTTCATTTCTTATAATTTTCCTTCTTTTTTCTGTTGGTTTTGCGCAGGAAACAAATGCTGGTTTTCCCAAAAAAATAGCTTTTATCAATAAGTTTGCTTTTTATGATGATGTAAAAGGTATAAAAAAACTTTCCCAAACTAGATATGTAATTGATCAATTAAGTTGTTTTCCTTTACATTATTCAGAAATTTCAGAAATAAGGAGAGAATTAGAAAATCCCGACTTAAAGCCAAAGGAGCGGGAGAGAAAAGAAACTCATCTAAAAACCTTGTTGAGAGAGCAAGAAGAAGCTTGGAAAAAACAATATGAAAAAGTAAAGAAAATACTTGTTGATCCAATTTTAATTGAAATTTCAGATTCGCTAAAAAAAATAGAAACCCAAAACAATATCATTATTATTGATGCTCCTGAACTTGACGAAAAGGGCTACATTTTAGGAATAGATTTTAAGTTTGATATTACTGAAAAATTTATCAATTATTTTAATAACAAATCGAAAACAAATGGTGAAAATCTAAACCTGGACATTCCTGAAAGCAAAATAGGTGTTATAAATTTAGATTTACTTTTTGACCAACAGAGAGGTATAAAAATCTTAAAAAATTCAGAAATTAATTCAACCAATTTTTGTTCAAACAAAATATTCTGCAAAGAATTCTCGACATTTACACAATCTTATACATTAAAAAACGGGTTCAGCTTTATCTTCGATTCATGCAAAAATTTACCGGAAGAGATTAGAAAACTAGTTGATAAAGATGTAACTCAAGATTTCATCGATAATTTCAATAACAAAACAATTAAGGAGTAATAATGGCAAATAGAACAGCAGTTATCGAAACGAACAAGGGAACAATCAAATTTGAGCTTCTTGAAGAAGACGCGCCGAAAACGACGGAAAACTTTCGGCTTTTGGCGGAAAAAGGCTATTACGACGGCGTGATTTTTCATCGCGTGATTAAAAATTTTATGATTCAGGGCGGCGACCCGCTGGGCGAAGGATTCGGCGGCGAATCGGCTTGGGGCGGAAAGTTTGAGGACGAAATTAATCGGTCTTCTAATTTATATCAGGGCGCATACAATAAAGGAACTGTGGCAATGGCAAATGCCGGACCGAACACGAACGGCTCGCAGTT
>DATHTS010000126.1:0-5678 GCA_035462935.1 Pyrinomonadaceae bacterium | reverse complement strand
GATAATTCGCGCCAATCAGTGGAATTAAAACCAAGTTCTGTTGATAAAAGAGAATTTCAAAAAAACCAGCCAAAACTCCCCTCCTTTGGTAAGGAGGGGTGGCGCTTTAGCGCCGGGGTGGTTAATCTTTCTTTATCCGGGTGCGGGCAAAACGAGAAAACCACCCCGATGCCTGCGGCATCACCCCTCCTTTGAAAGGAGGGGAGTTTTTTTGCTCCCTTATGTCAATAAAACCTAAAATGCGGTGAAAAAATCTGCACTCAAAGTCGAGATAAAATTTCTTTTTATTATTTTCTTGATTTCGTATTTCTTTTCAAACTAAACTTTTGTATTCTTTAAATCTATGTCGCCAATCGCTATCGTGCTTTTGCTGCTGCTGCTTGCCGTCATATTGTTCGCGACGGAAAAACTGCCGGTTGATATTGTCGGCATTATTCTCGTCATCGGGCTGGTAATTACGGGCATTTTAACCGTTCAGGAAGGCGTTTCCGGTTTCGGCGACAATATCATTATCACAATTGCCGGGCTTTTTATTTTAACCGGCGGGCTGGTCAAGACCGGACTGGTTGATTTGATCGGGCGCAGATTGTATCGAATTGCGGGCGATAACGAGTTTTTACTGCTGTTTTTGATAATGCTGATCGGGACGGTTTCCTCAACCTTTATGAACAACACGACCGCCGCGGCGATGTTGATTCCCTTTGTCCTCGGATTGGCTGAAAGGGCGAAAATCGCTCCTTCAAAACTCCTTATGCCGCTCGCTTTCGGCACGATTTTGGGCGGAAGCTGTCTGCTGATCGGAACTTCGACGAATCTCGCGGTCAGCGGCGCGATGCAGCGTTTCGGGATGGAGCCTTACACGATGTTTGAGTTGACGCCCGTCGGCGTTATCGTCGCGCTTCTCGGCATCCTTTATATGCTTTTTATCGGCAGGAAAATTCTCCCGGCGCGCGGCGGCGAGGAATCTCTGACCGAGCAGTATGCGATGCGCGAATATATTTCCGAAGTTATAGTTCTGCGCGGATCGCACCTGATCGGCAAAACAATCGCCGAAGCCGATATTAATCTGGAACTCGACCTCAACGTTCTCGGCATTATTCGCGGAGACGAGCAAAGAATCGCGCCGCGTCCGAACGAGCGTATCGAGGCAGACGATCTGCTTATCGTCGAAGGAAAGCTCGCCAATATTTTGAATGTCAAAGCCGAAGCCGGGCTTGAAATAAAGCCCGATTTCAAGCTCAACGACCGCGATCTGGAAAGCGATGAAATCGACCTTTTTGAAGTTATGGTAATGCGCGATTCGCGTTTTGTCGGGCAAACGTTAAAATCTCTGAATTTCCGCCAGGAATACAATCTAACCGTTCTGGCTATTAACCGGCACGGCGAAACTTTTCTGGAAAAAATCAGCAGCGTGCGTATAAAATTCGGCGATGTTTTGCTGGTGCAGGGAAACCGGCGGTTGATCGAGCCTCTCGTCGGAGGAGGCGAATTGATGCTGCTTGAAGACGTTTCATCGAGCAGTATGCGAACGGAAAAACGCCGCTGGGCGATTGCGGCATTCGGCGTTTTTCTCACGCTTTCGCTTTCCGGCACTTTTACCGGAATTCAAGTCCCGCTGGCGATTGCCGTTTTAATCGGCGTTCTGGTTCTGCTGGCGACAAAAACCATCCGTTACGGCGAGCTTTACCCGCTGATTGATTTTCGCCTGCTGGTGCTGATTGCGACGATGATGAGTTTCGGAACGGCGATGGAAAAAACCGGAACCGACAAATATTTAGCCGGATTGATTGAAGTTTATTTCGGACAACTCGGCGCGACAGGCGTTCTCGCCGGATTTTTCCTTCTGACGGTTATTCTCACGCAGCCGATGTCGAACCAAGCCGCCGCGCTCGTCGTGCTGCCTGTTGCGATTCAAACCGCGCTTATCCTCGGACTAAATCCGCGCACCTTTGCGGTTATTATTACTTACGCCGCTTCGTTTTCGTTTATGACGCCGCTCGAACCCGCCTGCGTTTTGGTCTATACGCCCGGTCGTTACAAGTTTATGGATTTCGTCAAGGTCGGCACGTTTTTAACGATTATTGTTTTTATCGTTTCAATAATTTTAGTTCCGCTGTTCTGGCGTTTTTGACGAACCTTTTCTCGACCGTTATAATCTTAAAACCGTTCTACAAAAAGATTAAGCAGCCGACATTTAACGAAAATGATGAGACTAGCCGGAAGAAAACGACCGATAAGAACCAAATTGTCCGAGCGCCTTTCTTCGATGGTCGTTTCGGACACGCCTCTGCGCGATCTGGCGAGCAATTTGTCGCAGGTAGCGCAGTATGCTTTGGCGGAGGCGAACAGCCTTTCGCTCGAAAAAATCGAAATAAAATTGAAACGCCTGCCGAAAAAGCTCGACGGCTTTCGTATCATTCATCTTTCCGACATTCATCACAGCCCTTTTACGAGTCTCGAACATATCGAGCGAGCCGTGAAAGTTTCCAATCGTCTGAAACCGGATATGTTTATTTTAACGGGCGATTACGTCTCGCACGAAACGGAATACATCGCGCCGATGGCTGAAGTTTTAGGAAAATTGGAGTCGGAATTCGGAACTTACGCCTGTCTCGGAAATCACGACCATTGGACGGATGCCGAGTTGGTAACGAAACATCTGCGCGGCGAAAAAATCAGCGTTTTGAATAATGAAGGATTCCGATTCACAGCGCGAGACGCTTCTTTCTGGATAGCGGGCGTGGACGATTATATGGTCGGCAAAACGGATTTGCCGTCGGCGTTGCGCGGCTCGTTTCCCGACGAGATGATTTTGCTTCTGGCGCACAATCCGGTAATCGTCCACCGCGCGGCTCGCGCCGGAGTTGATCTGATGCTGAGCGGGCACACGCACGGCGGGCAGGTCAAACTGCGCGAGGAGGAAAAACGAGTTTTGCCGCGCCGGAAGCTGAAAAGCGGTCTGCATCGCCGGAAAGAAACTCAAATTTATATCACGCGCGGCATCGGCACGGTCGTGCTGCCGATTCGTTATCAATGCCCGCCGGAAATTTCGTTGATCGAGCTAAAAGTCAGTGATTAAGCACAGGGCAGCGCGGTTTCTCTTCCGCTGCTGACCACTGACCACTGACCACTGACAAAAATGTCTTCTAAAATCGTTACGCTTCCGAATCTTCTCACCCTTCTGCGAATGGCGCTGATTCCCGTCTTCGCCAGCCTTTTATTTTACGGTTACGGAAAATTATCTTTATTCGTCTTTGTCGTCGCCGGCATTACAGACACGCTCGACGGCATAATCGCCCGCCGTTTTTCGCAGGAATCATCGCTCGGAACAATTCTCGATCCGATTGCCGATAAACTTTTGATGACGACTTCCTTTATCATCCTGACTCTGCCGAATGTTTTGCCGCCCGTCCATCACTTGCCCGTTCCATTTTGGGTAACAGCCGCCGTCATCGGGCGAGATGTTTTGATTATCACGGTGGCGGGCGCGATTCATATTATGACCGGATTTCGGGGTTTTAAACCTTCGTGGCTGGGGAAACTATCAACCTTGGTGCAGGTTTCGGCAGTTACATTGATTCTTGTCGCCGCCGTTTTCGGAATAAGTTTTTACCTTCCGACCATTTATTTTATCGTCGTCGCGCTGGCGGCTCTTTCCGGCATTCACTATATCTTTTTTGTGGCTAAGTTGATGAAGGAAAATAATGACGCAGACTAAAACGGGTCAGAACCGCCTGCGTTAGCGGGCGGGTTTCTTCATTGGGAATTACCCGCCCGCTAACGCAGGCGGTTCCGACTTCATTACTTTAAATCTTTATAGAGACTTTTCACCGCTTCCGCCAATTCATCAAAATCAATCGGCTTGGAAAAGTGCATCTGAAATCCGGCGGAAAGAGCGCGGCGGCGGTCTTCGTTTGAAGCATACGCGGTCAGCGCGATGGCGGGCAGAAAGGCGTTGCGCTCGGTCGTAAACTCGCGCACTTGCGAAATCAAATCATAGCCGTCGGTTTCCGGCATTCCGATATCGCTTATCAAAATATGAAAATCCTGCTCGGAAAGTTTTCCGAGCGCGTCTTTTGCCGAGACGACAGAAACGACCTCAGCTTTCTCCCTTTCCAAAAATATTTGCAGCGGAATCAGGCTCTCGCGGTCATCGTCAACCAGCAAAATCCGCATTCCTTTAAGAGCGAAATTATCTGACGGCTGCGTGTGTTCGCCGTCAGCGTCGCTCTCTTCCAAATGAAATTTTTCCGCAAGCGGAATCTCAACCGTAAAAGTCGCGCCGGTCCCTTTTCCGCCGCTTTCCACCTTGATTCCGCCGCCGTGCAGCTCGACGAGATTGCGAACAATTGTCAATCCGAGTCCTAATCCGCTGAAGCTTCGTTTAGTCGAAGCATCCGCCTGCCGGAAGCGGTCGAAAATGAACGGCAAAAATTTTCTTTCGATACCGACGCCCGTATCTGTTACCGATAAAAATGTCGAACTGCCGTTTTGTTTTAAGGCTATGGAAATCTTCCCACCTTCGGGCGTAAATTTAACGGCATTCTGCACCAGATTATTCACGATTTGATTCAACCGCGTTTCGTCGCCGTAAATAAGCGGCGAATCGTCCTGAGCCGTGAATTCAATTTCCAGATTTTTATTCGCTGCCGCCGGGCGAAGGATTTCAATAGAATTTTGAACGAGGGTTTTCAAATCAACCAATTCCTTTTCAATCCGCATTTTACCGGAAATTATCCGCGAAACGTCCAGAAGGTCTTCAATAAGATTGTTTTGCAGACGCGTGTTGCGCTCAATAACTTCCAGAGCCTGGCTCGTTCGGTTGTCGTCCAGCATTCCGGCGCGAAGCATTTTGACCCAACCGAGCATCGCGTTAAGCGGCGTGCGAAGCTCGTGTGAGAGAACCGATAAGAATTCGTCCTTTGCGCGATTGGCGTCTTCGGCGACGCGACGCGCGTTCGCTTCAACTTCGAGAAGGCGCACGTTTTCAATCGCCACCGCCGCCAGATTCGCCGCCATTCCCAGCGCGATTGCTTGTTCCTCGCGGAAGGCTTCGTTTTCGTGCGCCTGAACTTCGAGCGTTCCGATAACTTCATTTTTGACCATCATCGGCACGACCAGCGACGACATCGGATTAACGCCGTCTTCCCGCAAAATGACGTGCGGGCGTTTTTTCTGCTCGTCCCAATAGTGATTGATGATAACGGTTTTTTTCTGAAAAACGGCTTGCGAATTAGGTCCGCCGTCTTCCGTGAGAGGCATCGGCGGCAGCTCGGAAATATCAACTTCAGCGCCTTCGCCCCAGGCGTAAGCGGCAATTCGCCGTCTGTTCTCGCTGTCGTAGAACGAAATAAAAAAGCCGGAACACGACATTGAGGTGCGAACGAATTCAAGCACAGCCCGGTAAATAGAAATCAAATCACGCGCCGTTCCCAGCGTCTGTCCGAGCGGAACGATGCGCTGTAACAAGGCTTGATATTCTTCCGCCGCTTTTCGCTCGGCTTTTATTAGGGCTTCCTGCGCCTGCTTACGTTCGTTGACGTCGCGGACAATGCTGATCAGCATGCGTTCGCCGCCGATGTCCACACCCGTCGCGCTTACCTCGACCGGAAACTCTGAACCGTCTTTTCGGCGGTGAGTGGTTTCAAATTGCACGCCGCCTTCGTTTGCTTTCTCCA
>DATHTS010000125.1:0-1755 GCA_035462935.1 Pyrinomonadaceae bacterium | reverse complement strand
TTTTTTGTAATTTTTCTGGGATTTAATTTCAGCGTTTCATCAAATTCCGGCTTTTTTAATAGCAAAGCGTCGGAAACTAACCGACCGAATCTTAGCAATGTTAATTCTTTAGTTGAGTTTTCCAATCCGACGCCGATTATTATAAATGACGGCGGGAATGATGTTTGCACCCAACCGGGCTTGGGAAATCCATATCCATCCAGTATAAATGTTTCCGGTCTAAACGGCACAGTTACCAAAGTAACGGTCGCCATAAAAGGATTTTCGCATACCTTCCCAAGCGACATCGGCATTTTGCTGGTCTCGCCAAACGGCACAAAATTCGTTTTACAATCGGATGTCGGCGGCGATCTCGCGGTAAACAATATTACTTATACCCTTGACGACCAGGCAGCGGCTTCTCTACCTATTGGCGGTCCTTTAACATCGGGAACTTTTAAACCGACCAGCCTCGGCGACGATGAATTTTTCCCCGGTTCTGCTGCCGCTCCCCCATATTTGCAGCCTGCTCCCGCCGGAAACGCAACTCTCGCCAGCGCATTTAACGGGATAAATCCGAACGGCGCTTGGAGTTTATTTACCCTCGATTGTTTTGCGCAGGATACGGGAAGAATTAACGGCGGATGGTCAATAAACATTACAACGACCGCCGGAGAACCGACGCCGACGCCGGATGCAAACGTTGATATGAACGGCGACGGCAAAACCGATTGGGTTGTCGCCCGCGCAACGAACGCGCCTTCAATCGAAGCTGAAAAATCGAGCGGATTCCGTTTAAATAAAAGAGCAGGCTCGGTTCGCGAAAGGATGGCGAAAAGCCGAGAAACGGCAGACGCTCAGAATGCGCTTCCGCCGCCGATTTACTGGTATATCAACATCAACGGCACAGGCGCCACAAGCGTCGGAGCGCTCGGAGATTCGGAAACGGATTTTCCTGTTCCCGAAGATTACGACGGAGACGGTAAAGACGATATCGCCGTTTGGCGTCCGGGTCCGCCCAATGAAGCGGCATTTTATATCTTCCAGAGTTCCAATAACACTATACGAAAGGTAATTTTCGGTCAAACAAATGACGACCCGGCAATCGTCGGCGATTATGACGGAGACGGCAAAGCCGACCCGGCGGTTTATCGTTACGGCGCGGACGGGCAGAACACATTTTTCTTCATGGGAAGCAATAATAATCCCAATGGAAATATAACTTTTGTTCCTTGGGGAAGCGGAATTGTCTTTCCGAATCCGGGCGATTTTGACGGTGATGGAAAATACGATTTCTGTATTCAAAGAATCCGTCCCGGAACGACGAGCGAAGGACAATTTGTGCTGCTGCGCTCTTCCGATTTCGGCATCGAATATATTGACTGGGGCTTGGAGTCCGACGTAATTCTGCCGGGCGATTATGACGGCGATGGAAGATCAGACTTTGCTGTTCGGAGAACAATCGGCAATCAGCGTCTCCACTTTATTCTCGAACGAGACGGCGGCGGAACGGGCGCTTCGCCGATTTACTGGGGAATAGTTGATGATTATTCAGTTCCCGGCGATTACGACGGCGACGGCAAACAGGATATAGCCGTCTGGCGAGCCGACCCCGATCCGACCAAGAACTTTTATTACGTTCGCAGGTCAAGCGATGGTACATTGCTGCAATTTGAATGGGGAGATGAGTTTGATTACCCGGTTCAGAATTGGTATGTTCATTAATTTTTAGTTTATGTCGGTTTTGAAAGGGCTGAAAATTAATTTTCAGCCCTT
>DATHTS010000124.1:0-1929 GCA_035462935.1 Pyrinomonadaceae bacterium | reverse complement strand
TTCACTTCGTCACAGCGTTTTTGAAAAAGTTCGCGGTCACGCTGCCAGCGTTCTTCTTTGACCGTGTCCATCGCAAAGCCGATGCGGACTTTCCGGTTCGCGTCGTTCGCGCCGCTCTGGTCCGGCGGCGCCTGCACGCAGGCGGAAATGAATAGGGCAAAAACAAATAAAATCAAAATTTGCAATCGCATTAAATTTTTCTCCTTAAAATTTGAAAATCAAGACTTCTTCCCAATCATATCAAGTCCGACCGCCGCCACCAATATAGCGCCCTTGATTAATTCCTGCATAAAATCGCGCACGTTCAAAAGCGACATTCCGTTGTCGAGGCTCGCCATAATCAAAGCTCCGAGACACGCGCCGAAAACCGTGCCGCGACCGCCCATCAAAGACGTTCCGCCGATAACGCAGGCGGCAATCGCGTCTAATTCCTTCAAAACGCCCGCGTCGGGCGCGGCGCTGCCGACCCGCGCCGTAAAAATCAAAGCCGCAATTCCCGTTAAAGCTCCTAAAAGAGCGAAGACTTTGACAATCTGAATCTTATTATTGATGCCTGAAAGCCTTGCCGCTTCCGCATTTCCGCCGATAGCGTAGAGATAGCGCCCGAAGGTGGTTGAATTAGTAATAAATGCGCCGATAAGCGCAACCGTCAAAAAAATCAAAACCGGAATCGGAACACCGGCATATGAATTCATTACAAAAATAAACAGAACTATCGCCCCAATCGGTATGATGGATTTTAACGCTTCCTTGCCGAAATTTCCTTCGCCGAGCTCGTATTCTCTTTCGGCTTTTGCTTTACGGAAAGCCAAAAACAAAACTGCGATAATGGCGACAATCGCCAGAATCCAGCCGATACCCGGCGCGACATAGCTTTGCCCCAAAGCCTTAAACGCGGGATCGGCAATCGGGATGGTTTCGCTCTGTGATAAACCTTTAATCGCGCCGCGCCACGCGAGCAGCCCGCCCAAGGTTACAATAAAAGCGGGAATGTTAAAGTAAGCAACCAAAGAGCCTTGCAGCAAGCCTATGGCAGTGCCGACGGCAATCGCCGCCAAAATTGCCGGAACCAGCCCGTAGCCCCAACTTGTCAGCACAATCGCCGCCACTCCGCCCGCCAATCCCAAAAGCGAGCCGACCGACAAATCAATATTTCCCGAAACGATGACCATCAGCATTCCGACGGCGATGATGCCCGTTACGGAAGTTTGCAGCATTAAATTCGACAAATTGCGCGGCGTTAAAAAAATACTGTCGGTCTGCCAGTGAAAGAAAAGCCAAATAATGACCAGCGCGCCGAGCATCGTGTAAGCGCGGAGCGCCGACGTTTCGATTTTGAAGCGTTTTTTTTCTGTTACTGTTTCGCTCATAGTTTTTTAATTTACGGTTCGAGCGGAATCATTTCATCGAAAACTTGTTTAATGTCTCTCGAGCCGTGAATAATTCGTAAAACCTCAATTCCATCTGACAGGGGCAAATAAAAAATGACATACTTTTTGAAAGGAAAGCTGCGGAGATTAATCAAAAGCTCGTGCCGAACCTGTCCGCTTTCTGGAAACTCCGCTACGGTTTCGCATTTCTTCCTGATTTCCAGCAAAAATTTGTTAGCGACTTCGCTGCCTGCATTTTCGGCGATATAAACCCATATTTGCTGCAAATCTTCGGTTGCTAAAGGAGTAAAAAGAATTTGCGCCATTTACTTGCCGTTCCTTTTTTGGGTTAATCTTTTTTCGCCTTCAGTTTGAATCGCTTCGATATCGAGCGGTTTCGATTCGCCGTTCTGCGACTGCTCAAAACCCTTTAAAATATCGGCTTGCAGTTCTTCGACGCGAATCTTTTTCAACTCTTCCTGCTCCTTCAAAAGCCGCAAGCCGTCGCGCACAACTTCGCTCGGCGAATAATAAACTCCGCTGGCGACCAGTTCGTTCA
>DATHTS010000123.1:0-7979 GCA_035462935.1 Pyrinomonadaceae bacterium | reverse complement strand
CGAATTGGTCTTGCCCGCGCCTTTGTCTGTCGAACAAATCAGCCTGCGCGATCTTCTGACGCATCGTTCGGGAATCAGAAACGACGCTATCGCATTGCGGACGGCTTATACCGGGCAGACTAATAACGAAACGATTCTCAGATTGCTCGCCAATCACAGCCGCGTTATTTCGCCCGCTTACCAGTATTCAAATATCGGTTATATTGTCGCGGCTCTGGTGATGGAAAAAGCCGTTAAAGAACCCTGGAAGCAGATACTGGAAATGAAAATTTTTGTTCCGCTCGAAATGAAGAACACTTCCGCCTTTATGTCGAAAGCCAAACGAGCGGCAATTTCGCCCTTCCGTATCTTTCAGAGAACGGCGGTTTTACCGAACTTCCGATCAAAGAAGACGATACGATGCACGCGGCGGGCGGAATGGTTTCGAGCGCGGAAGATATGGCGAAATGGCTGGTTTTCAATATGAACGGTGGGAAATTTAACGGCAGACAGATTATGCCTGTCGCCTCGCTCGAAGAAGTTCTCTCGCCGCAAATCAATCAGAGCCGTTCATTTTATAAATTTAAGCGATACGCTTACAGTCTCGGATGGAATCTCGGAACTTACGAGGGCGAAAAATTTATTCATTGTTTCGGCGAATTTGCCGGGTTTCGCCCGCACGTTTCTTTTATGCCCGAACATAATATCGGGGTTGTCGTGCTGGTTAATGAAAGTTCGGAAAGCATCTTTCTGCCGGATTTGATTGCGGCGGATATTTATGATTACCTGCTCGGTAAAAAGCCTCTGCAAGTCGAATCGAATCCAAGAGTTGAAGAAATTCTCAGCGATTTACGGAAAGAGCGGGAAGAGAATAAGCGGAAAGCGGCAAAAGACAGTCAGCAAGCTAATTTAAAACCAATGTCTTTTGACTTAAAAGCATATACGGGAACTTATGAAAATGATGAATTAGGCAAAATTGTTATCAGTAATGAAGACAGTTTGTTATTAGCGCGTTTTGGTAATCTCACATCAAAACTCATTCATAAAAATGAAGATACATTTCAAGCAGATTTTAAAGTATTAAGTCCGGTTAATCTGAGTTTCAAAGGCGATAAAGAATCAGGTGTAACGGAACTCTCATTAATCGGCAGAAATTTTACGAAAAAATAAATTCCATCCCCGAATTTTGAAACAAATCCCGAGAGATGAGATTGGTGTTAAAGGGGTTTGGCGAAGGTAAAGAAATTGCCCGTTTTCTTTACGAGTAGATTTTGCCGGATAAGACATAAAAGACTTCAAAAAATATGAATTTGAAAGAAGTTCGGTTACACTAAAAAACGGTCATAAAATCTGTGTCGGCGGGGTCTTCCTTTTAAAGAACCTTTCATTTTTAAACTTTCGGAGAAAATCAGGATGAAAAAGTTACGTTGTTTTGTAGTTGTCGCGCTTCTTTTCGGGCAAGTTTTATTTCCCTTTTCCGTTAAAAACTTCGTTTTCGCTCAAACGCAGACGCAAAGTCAAAAGTCAGATAAATACGCCGATAAAATCCGCGCCGTCGAAGAATTTGTTTAAAGACAGATGAAAGCCGACGGTACGGTGGGTTTGTCGGTTGGTTTTATCAAAGATGATTTTGTCTGGACGAAAGGCTTTGGCTATGCGGATTTGGAAAATAAAGTTCCGGCAAAAGCGGAATCGGCTTATCGCCTGACTTCCGTAACAAACCCGATGACGGCGGTGGCGGTTTTGCAATTAGCCGAACCGATACGGACGCGCTGGAGATCATGTTCAGCCCGCACCGCACAACGGCGACATCATTTCGTCGCGGCGAAAAATGCGGATGCGCTGAAAGAAAAAACCGAGAATCAAGCCAGCGAGAACAATTCGGACAGCAGCATGGGCGAAGTCGATTTCAAAGGCGAAAAGTTCCTCGGCAATACAAAAAAATTTCAATTTCTCCAAACGATATCGATTGTAATTCTCGAATTAAACGTAGAAAGCTGAATTTGCTCGACTATATCTTGTTACAGAGATAGCAGAGTCCATCCGCGACGAGGCTGGAAGCAAGGATAAGTTGGTGGTCATTGGGCAATCCTGGAAGTTCTGACGCTGTGAACGGCGCGGTGTTTAACGCCACAAATTTCATCGCATCTTCAAAATCCACCGGACCCTTGATCAACCCGTTCAAGAACTGTAGCCCAACACCATCATCAATCTTAATAACGCGACAGGGCACATTAGTTCTTCGCTGAATAACAGTATCTCTTGCGAGACTGGGCAGGTTTTCCATGTCTTCGAAAAGGTGTCCATCACCACCGCTACGTCCACATCGCAGCAACTGATCATCTATTGCATGGGCGGCTTCTGTTGCAGAGGCGTGCGTAGCGAATAGTTCGACGAGCTGTGCGAAACGTGTCTCAAGGCAAACGCGGTTCGTTTCGATGCTTAACGGACCGACAGACAGAGCCTCACGCAGTTCGGGATGATCTTTGATTAACGCCTCTAGTGCTGCGAGTAGCAAATCTTTACCTAGGGGCGGATGAATACCGAAGGTTAGATGGAGTGAGGCGGTTTGTAATGTTACGGCTTCATGAACCCAGCCACGCGGCAAGTAGAGCAAATCGCCAGATCTCAAATGAATTTCCTTTGGTGGTTGCATCGATTCTCTGAATCTCGGACCGCCATCGACCAGCTCGTTGAGGGGGCACACACAATCTCCACCGTACACCTTCCAAAGCTTCTCGCCTTGGATTTGCGCCACTAATACGTCGTGAGTGTCATAGTGCGGGCGAAACCCTTGCGCCGACGGTGGAGTAAGGTAGGAGTTTACCTGTACGCGAGCACCCATTTCCGTTTCGACCGCACGGGTAAGTTGCGCCACGGTCGGGTCAAAATTTTCAACGGAGTTAAGAATTACGGTCTGTCCCTGGAGGTAAAGTTTACGAATCCGGTCTATGTTGGCTCGCCCATTGGGCGAGAATGGAATCTCAACCTGTTCGTCGGATTCAGCGAATGCGAATCGGATGGTGGGCGGTTGCGGCTGGGCGAATTCGATAATCCGCTCGACCGAACGCTTGCTAAAAAGGGACTCGAAGTATCCTGCACGTCCCGTCACAAGAACCTCAGGCTTCTTCTGCCATACCTCATCGAAAAATGTGTTTTTGTCATAGGGCTTGAGCAGCCAGTCGAGGTCAAGCATGGGCGAGACCTCCGAAACGTAGATTGATCTCAGGCTCGGGATAGCCGTTTTTTACGAGAAGGTCGCAAATCCCACGGTACAGGATTTTGTAGGTGGCGCAGTAAACTGAAGGATTATTGAAGCCGCGCGACTTGGAGTATCGGTTTTCTAGGTCTCCACCCCGGCATATCTTGGTCCACGGACATCCGGCACAGCCGTCCGGCAAACGATTTACCTCCTCCTCGAGCAGTCTGAAGATTGGATCTCTAAACACGTCACGCAGAGTGTATTGGGCGATCGGGAAAACTGGAATCTTCTTATACCACTCTAGAGCAGGGATCAGCGAGTCGTCTATCGCGATAGTCAGGTCACTACGAGCTACGAGGATCTGATTCGTTTTCCGCCGCCGGCGTAAAGGTAACTGGGGTCCTCCAATTTGAAAGTGTCCGAGCGTTTCGCTGATGAAGCGAATATTGATATCGGGATTGTCCTCGGTCATCCATTCTTCGAAAATAGCCAGCAGCCCCTGTCCAATCGCAGATGCCTTAGCCTCAACATCTGGGGTTCTGTCATCGGCACTACGGTCAGGTAAAAGAAAATGCATTGATTGAACGCCTAGCTCGCGTAAATACCGGTAAGTCTCGCGATAATCGACTTCGTGGTGCAGCACGCTTATTGTTCCAGGACGCAAATGGGGATAGTTGATGCTTTCATCCATCAGTCGCTTGATGGTTGTCTCGGTAGTTTTGAAGGAAGAACGCCCCCGGTGATCCAGCCGAAATCTATCATGGTCGGTGCGACGACCGTCGATGCTGACACCGACAGAAACTTGGTATCGCTTCAGTGCCTCTAACCAACCCTCCGTCATCACAGTTCCGTTGGTCTGGATCGAAAAGCGCAGGTCTGTAGCCGGGGTTACGATACGCAGAAGCGTATCGCACATTCGTGCAAACTCTAAGGCACGCAAAAGCATCGGTTCGCCACCATGGAACGAGATGAGTAACTCTGGAATGTCGAGATCCGTGCAGCCTTGCGCGAGCCATCGCGCAAGGCTCGTAGTGGCAGAGAGCGACACACGAGCCGGTCGCTGGAAAGCAGTGTCGTCCCCCATGTTGTAGTAATAACAATAGGAACAGTTTAGATTGCAACGCTCGGCAATCTTATAGATAACCTGTAAGCGCTCAATCGAATGAGCCTGTGAAGGGTCCCACGCCATTACCATACTATTGTCTCATGGCAGATTACCGTTCAAATCTTTCAATGCTACCAAGGATCTCTGTGAGATCCGTGATGTCAAGGCGTCCGAGATTTCCAAGGAGCTTGCTCTGGTTGTAACCGCCGCTGCCTTGGTTATGGTTGCCGCCACCAGACTGAACGTAATCGCCCTGATTTTGATTGTAGTCGCCGCCCTCGGTAGCTATCGGATTCGTAAAGGTGAAGCGTCCACCTACAAGCCCTTGAATAATCGCACGTCCGATTACACGCTTCGGTTCCTCCGGAAGAGATGCGACGAGTTTTCCTGTGCTAATCTGTTTGTCAATCATATTTAGACCTCCAAGATAATAGTGTCTCAGCACGAAATGTTCACAAACCTTGAAAATTGCACAAACCGTGTAGGCTGTTCAATCTACAAAGATTGAATGCTCATTTTAGAACACCTTGTGTATTCTATATAGCTAGAAGCAATGAAATTTTATATGCTATCGAGTTATTGTGTCAAGTGAAAAGTTTTAAAATGTGTAATGCGCCTACGGTTCTTGCAAAGTCGCGGCAATGATTGGTGTTAGGATAGTGAGCGAAAACCGTAACCCCAACAAGTCGGCAGTTTGATTGTTCTCAGCCTGCTCGCTAGTGGGTCGCTATACTGACTTTTACTGACTTTGCAAGAGCCGTAGGACGCGGTGATGTGGTTTTCGCTTTTTTATGCGGAAGGCGTAAAAATAATGTAAAATATCTTATTAACAAATTATACTTTTTCCGCATCCTTATTTTAAAAATTCTTGTTTGGAGAAAAACAAATGAAAAAATTTTACAGTTTTATTTTGACGACATTTCTTGTCGGGCAAATGTTTTTGCCTTTACCAGCGGTTAAACTCGTTCCGAACGTTCAGGCGCAAACCGCCCCGACAAAATCGGATTCCCGATATGCCGAGAAAATCCGCAAAATTGAAGAATTTGTTCAAAAGCAGATGAAAGCGGACGGCACGGTCGGTTTGTCCGTCGGATTTATAAAAGACGATTTTATTTGGACAAAAGGCTTCGGCTTCGCGGATTTGGAAAACAAAGTTCCGGCAAAAGCGGAATCGGCTTATCGTTTGGCTTCCGTAACAAAACCGATGACGGCGGTCGCGGTTTTGCATCTTGCCGAACAGGGAAAAATTGATCTCGACGCGGAAGTGCAAAAATATGTGTCGTATTTTCCGAAGAAAAATTTTCCGGTAACTGTTCGTCAAATTCTCGGACACCTCGGCGGCATCAGTCATTATCGTAATTACGACCTCGAAGGGCATTTCAAAGATTATAAAAACACGCGCCAATCAATCGCCGTTTTTGAAGAATTCGACCTGATTGCCGAACCCGGCACGCGCTACAGTTATTCGAGCTACGGCTACAATCTGCTCGGCGCGGTGATCGAAGGCGCGAGCGGCAAATCCTACGGCGAATATATGACGGAAAATGTCTGGAAGCCTCTGGGAATGAACGACACGCGGCTCGACAATCCGCTCGATGTTATTCCGAACCGCGCGCGCGGTTATCAACTCGTGAACGGCAAAATAAAAAACTCCGAATATGTGGACATCAGCAGCCGTTTCGCAGGCGGCGGAACGCGCTCGACCGTGCTTGATTTATTGAAATTTGCCCGCGGATTGAATGAAGGCAAAATTTTGTCCGATGAAACACGCGATAAAATGTGGACTTCGATGGCGACAAAGCAGGGACAATTCACAGGCTACGGAATGGGCTGGGGAACGAACACCTCAAACGGGCGGTTTATCGTTTCACACGGCGGTTCGCAAGCCGAAGCAAAGACTTATCTTATAACTTTGCCGACACATAATTTTGCCGTCGCCGTCGCGTCGAATTTTGAGGGAACAGACCCGTTTGTATATGCGCGAAAATTGTATGAAATAATTCTGGGCGAGCCTTGGAATATCGGAGTTTTTGCCAAAACTCAGAAAGAATCAGCAATTTTGGGTGGAATGGATTCGGCATTCGATTACGGGATGCAGTATTTTGACCGTTACGGGAAGCCTTTGACATCGGACGCGTCGGAACTCGGCGAAGCCTTTGCTTATTTCAATGAATCTTTAACGTCGCCCGAAGCAGAACAGCGATTTTCGAGGGGTCGCCATCCGGCGGCAAAACAGGCGTTTGTCAAAATTGCTTCGTATATGGCTTCAAAACTGGATAAAACCGAGTTTAATAATTACTACCAGAACGGCGCGATCAGATTTTTCAGCGATTATGTCAACTGGTATCAAAAACAGGCGAATTATCCGGCGGAACTGAAATTCAGCAAAGATTTTGAACAGCAAATCAGCAGTTGGAATAACGATTGGGCAAAAACGTGGAATGGTTACACGCGAAATCTTGAAATTAACGAATCTTCAGACCTCAAAGCCATTAATGAGCGTTTGAGCAAAACGTTTTCCGGCGCGGGTGTTTATCCGAATTATGTCGGCGATTTTGAAAAGCTGGTTGGAAATTTCGCGGTCAAAGGCGATTTTAAAAAGGCTCTGGAGGTTGGGCAAACCGCAGTCAGTCTTTATCCCGAATCGGATAACGCAAACGCGAATCTCGGAATTATTTTTGCCGCTTCGGGCGAAAAGGAAAAGGCTGCGGCGCAATTTAAAAAAGCCAACGAGATAAATCCCCGCGGCGCGGCGAGCGCCGGAAATCTGAATCAAATTGCTTATAGTTTGGGAAGCGCCGGACAACCTGAAGCCGGTTTGCGTCTTCTGCAAACGGCGGTTGAATTATATCCGACAGCGGCAAATCTTTATGACAGCATCGGCGATTTTCACCGGCGTATGGGAAACAAAGAAAAGGCAATCGAGTTTTATACAAAAGCTCTGGAAGTTGATCCGAATTATCCCAATGCCGCCGCTGCCAGGGAAACCTTGAGCAAACTCAAACAGGAAAAATAAAAAGCTTTTCGGTTGATTGAAGCAATTACGAAATGGAAATCGGTTTGTGTTTTGAGTCCCCGCTTCAGCGGGCTTTTGCCGCCTGAAGGCGGAACTCAAAACCGTTTAACCATTACTTAACTGCTCTATTTCACAACTCCGCGTTTGGAAGTTTCGATAAATTCGACCAGCAAATTAACTTCCGGGCAATCGGTAATTTCTTCCCTGACGCGCTCGACGGCTTGGGTTGTGTTCAGCTTTGCGGAAAGCAAAAGATGAAAAGCGTGGTTAAGTTTTTCGATGGTTTCTTTCGGATAGCCGCGCCGCCGCATCCCGACGCGGTTTAAGCCGAAACATTTGGCGTGGTTTCCCTGAATAATCGCAAACGGCATCGCGTCTTTTACAACTACCGAATAACCGCCGACGTAGGCTTCGCGCCCGATGCGGCAGAATTGATGAACGCCCGAATACGCGCCGATGTTCGCGCGGTCGTAAATCTCGACGTGTCCCGCCAGAGTCGCGGCGTTTGCCATAATAACTTCGTTTCCGATCAGGCAGTCGTGCGCGACGTGCGCCTGCGCCATCAGCAGGCAGTCGTCGCCGATTTTTGTCAGCCCGCCGCCGCCTTCGGTTCCACGATGAATGGTTACGAATTCGCGGATATGATTGCGCTTGCCGATTTCCGTGGCGGTCGGCTC